>JBGPFL010000209.1:0-7347 GCA_041483295.1 Blastocatellia bacterium
CACAAGTTGTTGAGTGGATGCTCGACGACCAGTTGCGCGCCCGTTTTCAGCTTCAACTTCACAAGTACATCTGGGACCCAAACGACCGCGCCAGATGACAGCGTCGGCACGACACGTGATGCGTGATCCGAAATGAGACAGGGACAAGTAACAAATGACAAGTGACAAATGACAAGTGACAAATGACAAGTGGGCAAGTTCGATTCTCCACACGGATGATCCTACATACCCATAATGTTATAGCCGCTATCGACGTGAAGTGTCTCGCCGGTGACCCCGCGAGACATGTCCGACAACAGGAAGAGCGCGGCGTCCGCGACTTCGGCTTGATCGACGTTTCGCCTCAGAGGAGCGTGGTTTCGCATGTGCTCGAGTATCTTTGAGAAGCCGCTGATGCCGGCCGAGGCCAGAGTCTTGATCGGGCCGGCCGACAGCGCATTGACTCTTATTCCGCGCGGCCCAAGGTCCGAAGCCAGATAGCGGACGCTCATATCAAGCGCAGCCTTCGCCACCCCCATTACGTTATAGTGTGGAATTACCTTTTCACCTCCCAGGTACGTCAAGGTCAGAATGTTTCCGTTCCGGCCCTCCATCAGCGGAGCAGCGTGCCGTGCTATCGCAGTGAGCGAGTAGACGCTGACATCCTGCGCAAGGCGGTAGCCCTCGCGCGATGTGTTGACATACTCTCCCTCCAGTTCTTCCTTCAAGGCAAAGGCGATGCCGTGAACGACGAAGTCCAGGGCCCCAAACTCTTCATGAATGCGTGCGAAGACTGCCGCGATATCCTCGTCCTTCGTCACGTCGCATGGCAACACCAGGGGATTGGTGAGTGTCGCCGCAAGCTCCTGTGCGTTCTCTTCAAGGCGTTCACCCTGGTAGGTGAGGGCAATGCGAGCGCCCTCTTCGGCGGCGCGGCGAGCGATGGCCCATGCGAGACTGCGCTTGTTGGCTACTCCAAAGACGATTCCCGACTTTCCGTTCAATAACATGATCTCCTCACTCGCTGATGCGCCGCTCTTCAGGTATAGAGACTGCGCACGCAGTCGTTTCGCGTTTGTCGTTTCGCGTTTGTCTCCGCCTTGATATTATTAGCGCAGATTGGCGTAGATTAGAGGATCACTTGCGCTTTTCCGGTGTGAGCTTCAGGCGCACCTCGCGTCCCTCCCGTCGCAACACGACCTCGACCTCCTCGCCCGCCTTCAACTCTCCGAGCGCGTACGTGTAATCATAGACGTTCTTCACCGGGACGCTGCCGAGCTTTGTAACGACATCGCCCGCCTTGAGCCCTGCGCGCTCGGCCGGCGACCCCGCTCGAACTCCGTCCAGCTTTAGACCGTCGCTTTGATCCGAATAGTTGGGCACGGTGCCGAGATAGACTGCGAACCCTCGCCCGGTCGGCTTCGATTCTGTCTGCACTCGGGTGAAGGCTATGCGCTGAGGTTCGTTCGCGATCTCCGCAATTATCTTTCGGACGAATTCACCGATCTGTCTCGCCCCGTCGGAGTTGATCTTGTCGGCGGTATCGGATGGCTTGTGATAGTCGTCGTGACTCCCGGTGAAGAAGAAGAGCACGGGAAGGTCCTTTACATAGAACGACTGGTGATCGCTGGGACCGAATCCGTCCTGCCCGATCCCAAGCTGGAACCGGCTCTGGGAGCCGATTCCACCGGAGGCTGCGGCCGCTCCGCTTCCGTTGAGTTTATCGAGAAGCGGCTGCCACGCCGGTGAAGTTCCGACTCCTCCCACAAACAGCGACCCGTTGCGCAGACGGCCCACCATATCCATGTTCAGCATCGCTACGGTTGACTTGAGCGGGACCGCGGGATTCCTGGTGTAAGCGGCTGAGCCGAGTAATCCCAGCTCTTCGCCCGAGAACGCGATGAAAACGATACTCCGCTTGAATCCAGGGCGGTTGGCCGACATTACTCTCGCCAGTTCGATCAGAACAGAAGTGCCCGACGCGTTATCGTCAGCTCCGTGATGTATCTGACCCTCGGGTTTGGCGGCCAGCGACTCGGAGCCGCCCAGGCCCAGGTGATCGTAGTGCGCGCCTATCACTATGCACTCGGAGGAGAGCGCCGGGTCCGATCCCTGCAGGATGCCAACCACGTTCTCGGCCTTCCCCTCGACCTTTACAACGTCGGTCTTGAACTCGAGCTCGACATCGCGAACCACCGATGGAGCCGCCGTTTCTTTGGCGCGCCTCTGAAGCTCAGCGAGAGTCGAGCCGCCGGCCGACAGAATAGCTTGTGCAACCTGTTGGGTCACGGCGAGGGCGGGGATTCCTGCGTCCAGAAAGTTCAGGTCGTGATGCAACCGAGACAGGCGATCCTCGCTGAAGCGTTCTTCGTCGCTGACGAAGATTATTCCACTGGCGCCCTTCTCCCGGGCCTTGAGCGTCTTCTTCTGTATTTCGAGGCCGGGCGTGGTGTAATCGCTGAATCGGCCGTGTGGATTGTCCCCCTCGGGACTGCCTCGCATGACCATCACTATCTTGCCGGCCACCTCCAAGCCCGAGTAGTTGTCGTACTGAAGTTCCGGCGCGCCGATACCGAAGCCGGCAAAGACGACCTGGCCCGAAGCGCGCGCGGAGGACGAGAAAGCGAGAGGCATAAAGTCTTCGGTGACTTTGAATGCACGGGAGACGCCGGGCGCCTTCATTTGAAAGCTGTTGTTCGCTCCAAGCTTGACGCTTGCGACGAAGGTGAATGTCTGAAGGAAACCGGCCGTGGCAGCCGGTTTCAGGTTGGAACCTCGAAATTGCCGGGCTATGTAATCGGCGGCCTGGTCGGCCGCCGGAGTGCCCGCTCGCCGGCCCTGAAGCTTGTCCGATGCAAGAAACTCGACGTGGTGGGCGATTCGTTCGGCGGACACTTCCGAGTCGCGTTCTCCGATTTTGCCCTCGGCTGCGCTCGCGGATCGGTGTGTGGGCAGCCAGGATCCAATGACGGCGGCTGCCAGGATCAGCAGGGCACCTTGTCTTATTCTCATTAACGCTCCCATGTGTCGGCTCGCATGATGAATTGAGCTTGAATCATATCCATGGGCTTGAACGAGTGTCAAACAGGGCGCCCGAGCTGATGGGTGAAGTTGAAAGTGAGGCTAATGTCGATAGTGACCTGAAGTGGGCGGAACCACGAATTACACGAATTACACGAATGATCGCGAATGAATACATTCGTGTCGATTCGTGTAATTTGCGTAATTCGTGGTTCCACCCTTCAGACTCGGCGTTTCAATTGCGCCTGGTCCTGCTTTGAGGGCGAAGCACTCTTTGGGTTAATATCCGTGAGCGCAAAGGAGAGCAACGATGAACTACCGGCGGTTCGGGCGAATGGGATGGATGGTCAGCGAGATAGGCTATGGAATGTGGGGAATGGCGAGCTGGTCGAAGTCGGATGACAAGGAGTCGCTGGGGTCGCTTCAGCGGGCGGTCGATCTTGGCTGCAATTTCTTCGACACTGCCTGGGCATATGGCGAAGGACGCAGCGAAAAGCTCCTGGGCCGGACGCTCCGGGCGAACCCCGATAAGAAGCTCTACACAGCTACCAAAATACCTCCCAAGAACTTGGCGTGGCCTTCGCGCCGCGAGTTCACCCTGGACGATTGTTATCCTCCCGATCACATTGAAGAGTATCTCACCAGCAGTCTTGAGAACGCAGGGGTCGACAGCTTCGACCTGATCCAGTTTCACACCTGGGAAGACAGTTGGCTGAAGGACGACCGCTGGGTCAAAAAGCTCGACGAGATGCGCCGCCAGGACATGGTTCGCGCGATCGGCATCAGCATCAACCGATGGGAACCGGAGAACGGAGTTGAGACTGTACGCAGCGGATTGATCGACGCGGTGCAGGTCATCTACAACATCTTCGACCAGAACCCCGAAGACGAGTTGTTCCCGGCCTGCAAGGAGATGGATGTGGCGGTTATCGCGCGAGTCCCGTTCGATGAGGGCACGCTGACAGGCGCGTTGACCAGGGCCAGCAGATGGCCCAAGAGCGATTGGCGGAGCACTTACTTTGTGCCCGAGAATCTCATCCCGAGTGTAGAGCGCGCCGATGCTCTGAAGCCGCTGGTGCCTGTCGGAATGACGATGCCCGAGATGGCCCTGCGTTTCATTCTGAATGACCCGACCGTCAGCACGATCATTCCAGGAATGCGTAAGCTCACCCATGTCGAGACTAACACTGCCGCAAGCGATCGAGGGCCCCTTCCTGAGGAGCTTCACCAGGAGTTAAGAAAGCATCGATGGGTGAGGCGGCCCCAGAAGTGGTCGCAGTAGAGAGGAAGATTGAAAGGGCCCCAGAAACCACCAGGCCTTAAGGACCAGCGCCTTTGCGCCCTCGCGGCGTAGAAGGGAAATCTTCAGTCTACTGTCAGACAAGCCATTTGTTCTCGGTAAACTGAAGGCAGAGCCGCTCGAAGCCATCCTTGCCAACGTAGCGATTGCGTACCACAGCCAGGCCCGAGAAGTTGCGGCTTCGGCTGGTTACTTTGAGTATGTCCGATTCCGGCGAAGGTGTCTTCACCCTGATGCGCACACCTCGATGACTTGTATTCTCAGTGACCGCTGTCTCCTGCCTGAGCGATTGCATGTCGCCGTCCAGGTACTCGATCGTCACAGCTTCGGACCTGGACACGCGGGTCTCACGCCGCCGGTCGACTCCCGGCCACTTCTGAGTTCGGAACGCGCACCACGGGTCGTTCAAGTATCCCGGCGGGGGGTGTTCGCTTAAGAACTCGAGGCCGACGACCCGAGCCCCGTTCCTGATTGGTTCGGCTCTGCGCACGATGGCATACAGTTGATAGCTCGGATCGGAATATCCGTGACTGCGCAGCTTGGTCGGCAGAGGCATGTTCAGATGCAGCACGAGACCGGGCTGCACCCGGCGGCTCATCGTTATGCCCACACCCATCTTGCTAACGTCGATGGTCTTCCCCACCTCTTGCCACCTTCCGTTCAAACGGTCGTGCCCGACCAGCAATATCGGCATGGACAATTTGAACCGTTCGCACCGGCGCCGGTTGATGACGGTGGAGGCATCCTCGACCGGCTTCGAATAGACGGGCTGGCCCACCACGGAATTGCGGACGCTGATGGCCTCTTGCTCCGCGCCTCCCTGGGAGGTAGAGGCAGGAGCCTCTGTTTCGGGAGCCGGCGTAGCTAAGGGCGCCGAGCTAGTTACGGGCGCGTGCACTGGAAAGGTTGTTACCGGCCCGGATCGGCTGAGCGACCGGTCGTATTCCACCTTCCTGCTGTGATCCGTGAGCACGAAAAATGCCTGAGACACTCTGCTGAAGGACTTATCTATTCGTTCAAGTATGTCGTCGGAGATCGCGGCTCTCACTTTGTAGTATGCCGGATGAAGCACCTTGATCGTCTCCTGGTAGGCGCGAACAACGTCTTCCGGTGTGGCTGAACGCTCAAGCGCAAGAGCCTGGTAGTAAGTGTTCGATTGCTCAACGCGATCGAGCAGATATTCTATCTCGAGATAGTACGAGCTTATCAGCTTACCGGTGTTGCCGGCCCGCTCAGGTTTGACTGGCACGTTTGCGGTCATTCGCTCCGCCTTGCCCATGAAACTGCCTCGAAGGACCGGTTCTCATAGCCCGCAATCAGACGGTTGACACGTGGGGGTATTCAACGAAGCACCGAAAAAGTGACCAAATTATGTACTACTTTTCACATTTGTCAACAATCTTCTAGCGGAAGGCCAGGCTTCAAATACCCAGCCACGGGGGTAGGCTGTCGTCCATTTTGCGGCGGCTCGCGGATCTGAAGGTCGCCGCCGATGCCCAATCCCCAACGGGGTTGCGAGGATCAACAACGGCGCTCTCACGCTGACACCTCATTCCCAGTAGTCTGCAGTGTTTAATATTGCAGTTTTGCGACAGTGTTGGTAATCTCTGAGCGGCCATTCAGAAGTCGATATCCACACAATACAAAAAGGTCGAGTCGTCTAGTTTGATTCGTAGACTGTTTGTTATCACTGCGGCGTTTCTGGCCATCACGTGCGGACAGAAGCCACCGCCTTCGCCGACCTCGCCTTCTGCCGGCGGGCCGGCCGGCGTTCGTTGGGCAAGCGCTCCCACCGTGGGATCGTTCGATCTGCTGGCGATCGATTTCGTCGATGGGGACGAGGGTTGGGCTGTTGGCGACATAGGCCCCACCGGCGGCGCAATCTTTGAAACATCAGACGGCGGGAAGAACTGGACACCGATCGCGCGTACTCTCGAGGTGCTCAACAGCGTTCAATTCCTTACCCGAACCAGGGGTTGGGTGGCCGGACTCGCGGGGCGCATCGAGCGAACCGATGATGGTGGCCGAACATGGAAGACTCAGCGAACCGAGCACGGCAGCGAACTGCTCAACTCAGTCTTCTTCCTGGATGCGCAGCGCGGATGGATTTCAGGCGGGGCCGGATTGCTCCTTCGGACAACCAACGGCGGCGACACCTGGGAAGTTTTCCGCAGCGGGCGGGTAGAAGATCTGTGGACGATTCGGTTCTCGTCGGAGAAGCACGGGTGGATTGTTGGAGAGGACGGCCTGATTCTGGCAACGGCAGATGGGGGCGCGACGTGGAACCAACAGGTTTCAGGTACCAGAGCAGGCCTTTACGGACTGGCGCTCGCGCGACCTGATATTCTGATCGCCACAGGCGAAAAGGGAACAATCCTGCGAAGTGAGAACGGTGGTACCTGGACACCGGCGCCGTCGGGGACGACGGAAACCCTGAATGCGGTGTCGGCGGCAAGCGAGAACGTCTTTTGGGCTGTCGGCTCGGCCGGGGCAACAGTCGGTTCAAGTGACGGGGGAAAGACATGGACTCCCATCGCCCCCGTTTCGTCGCGTGATCTGATGGCCCTTGACCTCACGGGACCGTCGCAGGGAGTCGCAGTGGGCCGTCGGGGCGTGATTCAGAGACTCCAACCCTGACCTCAAGCCGCAGCAGGACTCGAGCAGGTTGATAAATAGAAACGCCAGGCTTCGGACGATACAACAGAGAAGGGTCTTCAGGTCATCATGCTTTACAGAGTAGAGCGAGATCAGGCGCTCAGGCTCGGGCGCCGGGAAGAGGTCGGAGGTTTGGGATGGCGATTAGCGGCGCTGAGAGTTAGAATCGAAGCCTCCCCAACATCTCTCAGAGATGAGCGTTAGATCTCGAGGATTCTGTCAGCACCCGAAAGCAACTGTGGAGGCACCTATGTCATCATCACATTCATTTCGAGCTTCGATGGTCGTGGTCGCAATCATCCTGGTTAGTTCGGTTCAGCGGGGTACTGCTCATCATGCGGTGCTGCGATTCAACCTCGAAGAGATGGTTGCCACTGCCGATCGCGTGTTCG
>JBGPFL010000210.1:0-7339 GCA_041483295.1 Blastocatellia bacterium
CAATGGACATGGAGGATTGTCTCCTCCCATTCATTTTCAAATCGAGGGTCCCTCGCGATGGCTAACAGCGGCCGACTTCAATCTTGACGGCCGCATGGATGTAGCCATTGGCAACTACACGGTGACCGGCCGATTCGACGCTGAGCCTCACCAGTTCTTCAAGACCGTCAGCCTGCTCCTCAATCGTACGACCCAGCAGTCAGAGCGTCCGAGGGTCTTTAGAACTAATTGTGGCGGACCTGCCTATACCGATTCTCATGGCATCGCATTTCTAGCCGACTCGAACTTTGAAGGCGGCAAGGTCTTTACAACGGCGAGCTCGATCGCCGGGGCCGACGATCAGACGATCTATCAATCAGCGCGCGAAGGCGACTTCACTTATAGTGCGCAGGTGCGAGCGGGTCGCGGTTACACGATTAAGCTCCACTTCGCGGAGATAGCCAAGAAGGCCAAGAAGCGCATCTTTAACGTGAGCGTGAACGAGCGTCCCGTGCTCACCAGATTCGAGCTGGGCTCCAGGGCGGCCCGGCTGACTGCGACGACGGTGGTGCTGCGTGATGTGTGGCCCGATCGGGAGGGGCGACTTCGCCTGGGATTCTCAGGAGTGAAGCGCGGAGCTATCTGCTGCGGAATCTCGATCTTTTAGATGGATCGCGGAACTCGAGGACTTAGAGACACCCGGCCGCTTCATCAGGCCGCAAGTGTGCGCGTCCCAAGAGCTTCAACGGCAGAGACGTTCGTTGCCGAAACAAAATCGAGGGCTGGTTGCCGCGTTGCGACCAGCCCTCGAAGGTAATTACAGGTGAAGAAAGGCGTCAGTTTTGTTTCACCGTGTGTACCTGACCGGAAACGGTGATCGTGCCTATGCGTTGAACCCCGGTCCCGTTAGGCGCCACCGAGTACCTCACCGTTCCATTACCGGTCCCGCTGCTGCCGGACGTAATCGTTAGCCAAACAACATTCGGTACCGCGGTCCACGTGCAGGTTGGGTCAGTCGTGACCGCAATGTCGCCGGTCCCTCCTGGGGCATTGAACGCTCTGCCCGAGGGAGAGATCGCGAGTGGGCAGGACCCGTCTTGATTCACCGTGAACGTTTGGCCGGCGATGGTCAGTGTTCCCGAGCGCGGGCTTGAACTAGGAGGATTGGCCGCCACTGAGTAGTTGACGGTTCCGTTGCCCGTACCGCTACTGCCCGATGTAATCATGATGAAGGCAGCGTTGCTGGCCGCCGTCCACATGCAGCCACCGCCGGTCGTAACCGAAACACTGCCCGTTCCGCCGGCAATCGGGAAACTCTGACTCGTGGGCATTATTGTGAAGGTCAAGCAGTCGACGCCCGACTGCGTAACCGTAAAGGTATTGCCGGCTATTGTGATTGTTCCCATCCGTGAGCCGATGTCGCCTTTGGCTGCGACCGAATAGTTGACGGTTCCGTTGCCTGTGCCGGACGCGCCGGAGGTGACAGTGATGAAGGCATTGTTGCTCATCGCTGTCCAGGCACAGCCGGGTTGCGCGGTGACCGCAACGCTTCCCGTTCCGCCCGATGCAGTGAACGATTGACTGGTCGGCAGAATGGAGAATGCGCACGGTGCGCCTGCCTGGTTGACGGTGAAGACCTGATCCACGACGGTGATCGTGGCGCTTCGCGCGATGGTTGAAGCGTTGGCAGCCACCGAGAAGTTGACCGTGCCATTGCCGGTACCGGCCGCCCCGGAAGTTATGGTTACGAATCCGGCGCTGCTCACGGCGGTCCACGGGCATGTGGAGGTCGTCGTGACGGCTACGCTGCCCGTTCCTCCAGCCGCGGTGAACGACTGGTTGGGCGGGGCTATCGCGAAGGAACACCCTCCCTGATTTACAGTGAAGACCTGATCCACGACGGTGATCATCGCACTTCGAGGAGTGGTTGAGTTGTTGACGGCCACCGAGAAGTTGACCGCGCCGCTTCCGGTGCCGCTCGCCCCGGAAGTTACGGTCACGAATCCGGCGTTGCTCACGGCGGTCCACGGACAGGTGGACGTGGTCGTCACAGTTATGCTGCCCGTTCCTCCGGCCGGGGTGAACGACTGGTTGGGCGGGGCTATCGCAAAGGAGCACCCTGCCTGATTGACTGTGAAGACCTGGTCTACGACGGTGATCGTCGCACTTCGAGGAGTGGTTGAGTTGTTAACCGCCACTGAAAAGTTAACTGTGCCGCTTCCAGTGCCGCTCGCTCCGGAAGTTACGGTCACGAATCCGGCGTTGCTCACCGCCGTCCAGGCGCAAGACCCGGTCGTAGTGACTGCGATGCTCCCGGTGCCGCCGGCAGGAGTGAAAGACTGGCTCGGCGGGGCTAACGAAAACCCGCAGACCGGTGAGCAGGGGGAGAATTCGGAGGTGTCATTATTGCTCATGTTCGTTGCTGTGGCCGTGATGAACTGACCCCCTGAGCTGGCAATTACGGTTAGTACGCTGAAGGTCGCATTCCCGAATCCGTCTGTTGTAACCGCTCTCTCACCCATGAAGATGTGGCCTTCGCCATTGCCCGAGGGGTCGCAAGAAAAATTCAGGAAGAATTCGAGCAGGAAGGGGCTGCTCGGGGTGCTGTTGAACGTCCCATTTATTATTGTGTTGGCGGCGGCCAGGGTCTGGGCCAGGACTGGGAAATTCTGACGGTTATTTGCCCCGCCATCCGGATCGTTCAAGTCATTGGGAGTGACTCCGTCGTCGCCCAGGTCAATTCCGAGTCCACCATTACCGACGATCATATTCCTATGGATCTGGTTGCCGATCGAGTTTGTGATGGCGATTCCATCGTCGATATTCCAGAAAATGGTATTAGCAGCTCCGGCCACTGTCCCGCCAACGGCGTTTCCTGAAGAGAGGTTGATCAGGACACCCTTGCTTCCATTTCCCGCCGTGGGTAATCCTATGGTGTTGCCCTGGACGACGTTGCCAGAGGCGTCTAAATCGCTGATAAAGACCCCGGCCCCCGTGTTTCCCGCAATGGTGTTTCCTGCGCCGACCGCAGTGCCGCCGACGGTGTGGTTTGAGGTATTCAAGATCCTGACACCCGATAGCGCGTTAGGCACCGCAGAAACCCCGGCTGCATTTAGACCAATGAAGTTGCCCTGTATCAGCGTGCCGTTGATCGTATTATCGTTCAGGATCAGGACTCCGTTGTTGCCGTTGCCCGAAATGACATTTCGCTCGGCTGCGGTCAAGCCCCCGATCGTGGCCAATTTCGCATTAATGTAAACACCCTCGTGAACGTTTGGAAGGGCGGCCGTACCGGAAGCGTTTGTACCGATGAAGTTTCCTTGAACCGTGTTACCGAGCAGGGTGACGCCGGCTATGTCGACGCCAGAATCGGTGTTGCCAGAGATGACGTTTCGGGCCGCCGCCGTTGTTCCTCCGACGACATTGCCCGAAACGCTGAAAACTTTAATGCCATCGAGATTGGGCGCGGCGGCTGAGCCTGCCGAATCCGTCCCTAGATAACAGCCCTCAAGATGATCGTTTCCGTTGAGGATGAACTCCACTGCTGTCAGGCTGCAGTTGTTGATGACGAGTCCGCGCACAGTTGTAGACCCGGCGCCGATCTTCAGGCCGAGGCCCGATCCCGTAAGAGCCCCGCTGAGCGTGATCAAAGGCGCCCCCGCAAAGCCGGGTTGGGTCGTGCCGTCTATCGTTACAGGATCGTTGACTGGCGGTAAATCGGCCGTTGGAGTGATCGTCTGTGCTCCGGATCCGATTGCGAAGGTGATTGTGTCTGCGCCTGGATTATTGTTCGAATCGATGATTGCCTGTCTCAGCGAACCAGCACCGCTATCGAGGGTGTTGGTCACGGTAAAACTCATCACCGCGGATGGCAACACGACTGTTGCAGCGCTGTGCCCGTTTCTTAGTACTACCAAACCGTCGAGGGAGTGACTGGTCATGCGCATGGGCAGAACTGCCCCCGCTCCTCCGGCGACATTGAGCGTCGCGGACACGAGTTCCGGCAGGTTCCCCTGAGGCTTGCCATCGACCGTAGTGTCATTCAGGACTTCCAACAACTGGCGTGCGAAATCAACCACGACAATACTCTCTCGTGAAAGGCTCGACAGATGCGCGGCAACGAGCTTTGTGGCACCCGGCCACGCGCCGGCGCCCAGCCTCTTCTCGGTCCAACCTTGAAGGCCGGTGCCCTGGCCAGTCTTGGGTGCTTTGGCATCTTGGTAGATCACATGGACCGAGCCATCGGTCGCAAGCAGGGCGATGTCGGGTTGCTCCCTCGAGGCTGAATTTTCGGTGAATTTTCCGGTCACCACCGCGGCGATTGCGAATGGGAAGGATCCCTGCTCGATGACGGGTGCGGGAACGTTCCTCCGGCCGCGAGCATCTTCATACAGCTTACGGTCGCGGCCGTGGATGATCGATACCGAAGAAGAGCTGTCGGAAACTACTATGTCCGGATTTGAATCAAGATCCATATCGGCAAAGGCTATCGACGTTGCCTCGCCGCCAAGCCGGAAGGATTCCCAGGGTCCATTGAGCGCACCGCGTGGATCTTGAAAGACCAGCACCAGGTTGCCGCCCGATCCCGATGTCGCAACAACCAGATCTGTCAGTCCATCCCTTCTGTTGAACTCTCCAGCTTTGAGCGCCGTGACGCTGCCCGGTAGAACCACGGAAGACCAAACACTTGATTCAAAGTCACCCCTATCGTTGCCCGGCAACAGAAAGAGCTTGTCACTCTTGAACGAGGCCACCACCAGATCCGTGAATCCACGGTTAGTGAAGTTGCCGGTCGCTATGAAATCCGGCCTCACCGGGCAACTGATCGCCTTGGCTGACCGTTGGAACGGAGCATCCGTAAAGGTACCCTCGGCCTTTCGCCGTTGAGCCTCGGGACTGTTGGGATAGATCGAGTCAACATTCCCGGACATAAGAGCCAACGCATGGCCGTGCGGACCGGAATACCCGACCACTATGTCGACGACGCCATTTTTGTTAAAGACGCCAGAATCTACCGACACGGGATCGGCCTGATTGGCATTCAATACTGCCTGGGCCTCTGCGGGTCCTGAGAAACTGGCCGGAAGATCAGTGCCTAGCAGTTTAATGAACGGCTCGCCGCTCTTGCCCACTGTCACCCCAGATCCTGAGGCCTGAGGCTTAGCCTTCGTCCCCCAGGCTATTACAGAAGGTATGGTGTTGAATGAGAAGAGGCCTGCTGCTAACAGGGAAACCAGGCATATGCTCACCAGCAGCTTCTCTCGTCGCTGCCTTGAACGTGTGGAAAACTCGATGAATGCTGCAAGTATAGCTCTGGCTCTGCGTGTGGACATGATCTTTCCTCCAATCGAACTGGTCTGCGCGCACGATGAGGTCCCTAGCTTCAAATCGAAACCGATTTGCGCCACACCGGACCTCTGGCTGAAGCTCTCAACCGGCTATGAATTAGGTGTAACTTCTCGCTGAGGGCATGTGCGATTCCTGTCACCAATCGCGTAGTTAGCCTCGCTCGCAAGGGTCCTTCCGCGCAGAGAGCTACCGCTCCCGCCCAGAAAGTCAACAATCTGCTGTGCCGAACGGAGTGATGGTATTCACCCACAAGCACTTTGTCAAATTGTACTCAGTCAAAATGCCTGACCTCGTTTCCCGTCGCAGCCGGCCGCGAACCGCCATTGATTGCCAAAAAGGTACAACTGAGGTTCGCGCTCTTCCCGGTGACCCGACCCTGGTGCGGTTGCTGCCTGGTCGACTTCCTAAGGGACTTCCCATTGCCGCGGTACGAGGTACAGCCGGCCCTTGGCCAAATGGGCCGTGCCAGGTTTCATACTAGAAAGCTCTGGGAGCCGAGGAAGCGGCAGGGGCAGAAAGTGATCGAACGGCCCAATCATACTGCAAAGCAGTGCGATTGGTAAATGATCTTTGATGAAGTCCGCTAATTACGCCGCCCTGTCTATGGAAGTCTACTCGATGACGGATAGCAGGGAACTCCAGCGCGTTGCCAGCTATTCTCGCTCGCCGCCAACTCTGTGAGTAGCGAAGTCGAATTCCCGGTCCGAGAAGCCGGACCGTTTCGTAACCGAGCGAGAAGGGTCCAAGCACTCCTGGCTTAGCAAACTACTCGGTCTGGAACGCAGTCTCAAGAAGAGCGCGGAAACCTCGCAATGCTAAATGGGATCAACTCGGGTATCGGCCGGCCGCCTGAGATTGTCGCTGCGATCAACTCAGCAGTGATCGGCGCGAGCAGTATGCCGTTTCTGAAGTGACCGGTCGCCAGCAGCAGGTTATCAACACCGCTGGGTCCGAGAATGGGCTGGTGATCCGAGGTGTCGGGCCTCAGACCTGACCATGCTTCGACGATCTCGCAGCTCTGCAAGGCGGGCGCCACTTCGATGGCAGCCGCGAGCAGAGATGAAATCCCTCCGGCGGTGATCCCTTTCTGAAACCCCACGTACTCGACAGTCGCGCCGACCAGAATGCGGCCGTCGAGCCGCGGTATCACGTAGCACTTGCTCGAATGTAGCACGTGATTCATCGGCAAACCTGCACCCTTGAGCGCCACCATCTGACCGCGTGCCGGAATCGTCTCAACCTTCAATCCCGCCGGCTCGAGCAGCTCGCCCGACCAGCACCCGGCGGCAATCACCACCGAACCAGAGTCAACCCGTTGGGCGCCGCACAAGATTCCTCGTACCCGGTTTCGCTCCACTATCAACCCATTCGCAGTCTGCTCGTCGATCACCTCGACGCCGAGCCTCCGGATCGCGAGTTCAAGGCCATTCATCAAACGCCGATTTTCGATCTGATGATCGCTGGGGACAAAAACGGCTCCAGTGGCCGATTTTGTGACCGCCGGCTCTATCTGGCGCACCGTATCGGGTGGGATCGACTCGATCCGAAGACCGGCCTCACTCTGCCAGCTTGTCCATTGCCGCGCATGGCTCCAGTCGTCTTCCGTAAGCTGAATACAGAGCGAACCCTGGTCCCTGTATTCGACGTCAATGCCCGACAGTTCGGTTACTTCCGCGGCGAACTCCGGATAGAGGGAGCGGCTTCGAAGGCACAAGTCGAAGAAAGGCCCCGGGCCGGATGCCTCCGTCTGAGGGGAGATCATCCCCGCAGCGGCCCAGGAGGCTTCTCGTCCTATTCGTCCACGCTCGATTACAGCGACCTTCAGTCCGGACTGTGCGAGCCTGAGTGCAATCGAGCAGCCTATGATGCCGCCACCCACCACCACTACGTCTCTTCCCATGGCAAGAGTATCCTAGCAGAGACGAGCGGGAGTGGGGGGGAAGGGGAGAAGGGGAGAAGGGGAGAAGGGAGGCTGAGACAGAAATCACGCAAGCCAATTTCGCGACGGCGG
>JBGPFL010000211.1:0-7335 GCA_041483295.1 Blastocatellia bacterium
ATCGGCTCATTACAGCCGTCGAGTTCGCCCAGGACACTCGCGACGCTTCTCCTGCCATCGTCGATCGCCTCGTGAAAGATGTCGGCGCTCGCTCATCGCAGGTGGACGTGCGGCGGATCGTCGATCCGCGTTATGCATATGCCTATGGCACTGCCTCCTGCGTGCTCTTGCTGCTGCTGTTCGCGATCTTTGTCAGTCCTTCGCCCATCTCGAGTGGGATCGCAGCGCTGTATTCGCCGGCCGCCGACGCGGTTGTTTCCGCGAATGCGACATTCATCAACGTGAGCCCCGGCACCGCGCGCGTGCCGAGGGGGTCCGATCAAAAGATAAAGGCAGGGCTTCAAGGCTTCGACTCGGGCGTTGCCCAGGTCTTCGTTCGACGCCTGGACTCCGACAGATGGACCGGCAATCCTATGGAGCCGGCTAAGGCCGCTAGCGAATTCCAGTTCCTGATCTTCAATATCCAGGACTCGATTACTTACTATATCGAGTCCGCGGGCATTCGGTCGCCCGAGTTCACGATGGAGGTCGCCGACCTTCCTTTCGTGAAACAACTCGACTTGCTGTTGGACTTCCCCGCATACACTCACCTGCCAAACAAGAAGATTGAGCATGGCGGCGAGGTAGCCGCGCTCAAAGGCACGACGGTTTCGGTGATCGCCCACTTGAGTGCCGGAGCGAAATCGGCGCGCATCGTAATGAATGACGGGACGAAGATCGATATGGCCGCTGGAGGCGACAACGAGTTCACCGGCCAGTTCAGCGTCAAGAAGAACGGGAGCTATCGAGTCGAGATCACCAGCGAAGGGGGCGAGAGCTACAACGGGTCGAACGAGTACGACATCACGGTCCTCGAAGATCATCCTCCAACCGTGTTGATCGACAAGCCCGGCCGCGACACTAAGGTCACCAGCCTTCAGGAGGTCTTCACCCAGGCGCGAGCCGAGGATGACTACGGCGTCGCATCCATCGAGCTCTACTATTCGGTAAACGGCGGCGACGAGAAGCGCGTCCAGTTGCAGGATCTCAAGAGCGATTCCGCCAAGACTCTTTCCGGGGCGCACACGTTCTTTCTCGAAGAGTACTCGCCGAGGCCGGGCGACTTCATCTCGTATTACGCCAAAGCTCGCGACAACGGCAGCGAGGGTGGGCACGAGTCAACAAGCGACATCTACTTCATGGAAGTCCGCCCATTCGACCGCAATTTCCGCCAGGCACAGCAGCAGGGCGGAGGCGGAGGCGGCGGGGACCAGGATTCGAGCGCGCTAACGCGACGGCAGCGCGAAATCATCGCCGCGACTTTCCGCGTACAGCGCGATCAGGCGCAGTACACGCCGCCGGAGAAAGAGGAGAACTTTGATGCGGTGACGTTGAGTCAGGAGAAGCTCAAAGCTGATACTGACGGGCTGGCTGAACGAATCCGGAGGCGACTCGGCGAACAGCTCAGCTCGCAGCCAGAGTTCGCTCAACTCGTCGGGTGTCTGACTCAGGCATCGAAGGAGATGGTCGGGGCGGTCGGTGAATTGAAGACCCGGAAGACAAAAGAGGCGCTGCCCCCCGAGCAGCGCGCGCTTCAACAACTGTTGCATGCCGAAGCGATCTTTCGTGATATTCAAGTTGCCCAGGGAGGCGGGCAGGGCGGCGGCGGCGGCAGTCAGAACGCGCAGGACCTGGCAGACCTTTTCGAGCTGCAACTCGATAAGATGAAGAATCAGTATGAGACCATCCAGCGCCAGCAGCAGTCGGCTCAGGATCAGCAGCAGGATGAGATCGCCAGGCGCCTGCAGGAACTCGCGCGCAGGCAGCAGCAAGAGGTCGAGCAGCGCATGCGAAGCCAGATGCAGGGTGGCGGAGGCGGAGGCGGCCAGTCCCAGCGGCAGCAGCAGGAGATGATCGATGAAGCTCGGCAGATGGCCCGCGAGCTGGAGCGACTTTCACGCGACCGCAAAGATCCGAAACTCGAAGAGACGGCACGGCAGCTTCAACAGGCTGCGGACGAAATGCAGAAGGCGCAGTCGGCTTCTTCGTCCTCTTCACAATCGAGTTCCGCTCAGGCCGGCGCGCAGGCGCAGCGCGCGCTCCGACGTTTAGAGGAAGCGCGGCGCATGATGGATCAGGCGGGCCGCTCGGGCAATCAACAGAGCCTGCAAAAACTGCGGCAGCAAGCCGAAGAAGCACTCAAGCGCCAGGACGAGATTTCGCATAAGGTCGACGAAATGGCGCGCGAGTCACAAAGCGGCGGCGCCACCCAGGAGAAGAAGCAGCAGCTTGGCGAACGCAAGCAGGCGCTGGCAGATCAACTGGGCGGGCTTGAGAAGGATATAGACCAGACGGCGCGAGGGCTCGGCCAGGACAGGCAGCAAGCGAGAGATAAGCTGCAATCGGCCGCGGGCGCTATACGCAATAACCGAATACCGGACCGCATTCGCCAGAACAACCAGTTGATTGAAAACGGCTGGTTCGAACAGGCACGCGAACGCGAGCGAATCATTCGGGGCAACATCGAAGATGTCTTGAAGAACATTCAAGCCGCCGAGGGTAGCGCTCGCGCAAGCCAGGGCGACAATCTCGAAGACGCTCATAACCGCGCTCGCGAGCTTGCTGACAATCTCGATTCTCTGCGGCGGCGGCTGGAATCGCAGAATGGACAGGAGCAGGGCCAGCAGGGCCAACCGCAGCAAGGTCAGCAGGGACAGCAAGGGAAGGAGGGCCAGACCGGACAGCAGAACCAGCAAGGCCAAAATCAGCAAGGGAAACAGGGCCAGAGCGGGCAGCAGGGCCAGCAGCAGGGGAAGCAGGGCCAGAGCGGACAGCAGGGCCAGCAGCAAGCGAAACAGGGCCAGAGTGGACAGCAGGGCCAGCAGCAAGGGAAACAGGGCCAGACTGGACAGCAAGGCCAGCAGCAAGGGAAACAGGGCCAAAATGGACAGCAAGGCCAGCAAGGGAAACAGGGCCAACAACAGGGCGGTCAACAACAGGGCGGACAACAACAGGGCGGACAGCAACAAGGCGGACAGCAACAAGGCGGACAGCAACAAGGCGGACAGCAACAGGGCGGTCGACAGTCTGGCCGCGGACAGCAGACGGATAACGGCGGCCGCGCTACTGATGCCGATGACGCCAGGCAGGGCGGACGACCTATGGGACCCGGCGAGCGCCAACTCGAAAGTGAGATCCGCCAGCGATTGAGCGAAGCCGAGGAGCTTCGACGACGGCTTCCAAAAAACAGCGAACTGCTGCGCAATCTCGATCGCGCCATCGAACAGTTGCGCAAGATTGATCCCAACGTATTCAGCGATCCGAACCAGTTGGCCCTGCTGAAGAACGAAGTCATTGACCCGCTGCGACAACTGGAGCTCGAACTGGCGCGCAGGCTTCAAGCCAAGCTCGGCAACAATGGCCCCGGCGCTTTGAGCGATGGCGATGCTCCTGATCGATATCGCAAGATGATCGAGGACTACTATCGCCGGTTGTCGGTTCGTTCGCCGGACGCCAAGCCGTGAAAAAAACGCGTTGCGCGTTTATCGTTCCGCGTTTGGCGTTCCTCGATTGCAGACGGCTCCAGAACGAGAAACGAGGAACGAGGAACGCGAAACGCGAAACGTTGATTCTGAGGTATGATCACATACATGAGTAAGAAAGCGGGTGTTGTAAGGCGGCTCATAACCGGGGTGTTTCTGTTCTCTCTCCTGGTCGGCTCCTCCGCGAGTCGAGTCGCGCATGCATCGAAAGATCACAAACAGTTTGCGGCGTTGAGCGCGCGGCTTTCAGAACCGGGCGGCTATTTCGATTCTGACAACTTGATCTCCAATGAGACTTCCTACCTGCACGTCATCGACAAAGTGCGCGAGATCGGGGTGAGCGGCGGGGTCTACGTTGGAGTCGGGCCGGATCAGAGCTTCACCTACATCGCCAAGATTCGCCCCCGCATGGCCATCATGATAGACATTCGCCGTGACAACCTCCTTCAGCACCTGCTGTTCAAAGCGCTTTTCGCCCGCGCCCACAATCGCATCGAATACCTCTGTCTCTATTTCGGCAAACCGTTTCCGAAAACCAAAGGATGGGAGCAGCGGGGCATAAAGGAACTGATCGACTACATTGACAACACGCCTTCGGACTCGAAACTCTTTGAAAGGACCGCGAAGGATTTTCACGGCGACCTGCAGAAGTTCGGGATACCCCTGTCCAGCTCGGATCTCGAGACAATAGGCCGAATTCAGAGAGCGTTCTACAGCGCCGGCCTCGACATTCGATACTCGAGCCACCACCGCCCGCCGCGCTCGATCTACCCAACCTATCGCGACCTGCTGCTCGAGCATGACCTTTCAGGGCAACTCAACAACTACTTCAACTCGGAAGATGAGTTCCAGTTCCTGAAGAGGTTGGAGGACCAGGACCTCATTATTCCGGTGGTCGGCGACCTGTCGGGCCCGCAGGCGCTGAAGGCCATCGGGAAGTACATCGCCGAGATCAAGGAGCATGTGTCGGCGTTCTATGTGTCGAATGTGGAGTTCTATCTGCAGCGCCAGGGTACCTTCGATAAGTTCATTGAGAACGTCAAGACCCTGCCCGTCGACAATCAGAGTTTGATGATTCGGAGTTACTTCAATTACTACGCGCCCAAACATCCCCAGGCCGAGGGAGACCATTTCAGCACCCAACTCCTCCAAAGGATCTCAGACCTGATCAGGCTGTGCGATGCGGGGGGCTGCGAGGCGTACATGGATATCGTGACTAAAGACTCGATCCTCTTGAGGTGATTTGTCACTTGTCCGTGGTCAGTTGTCAGTTGTCAGTTGCTAGGACTGTTAAGCGAATTCCGAGGGGCGCGCGAGTGATCTTGCGGGGCGAACAACGGACCACGGACAAATGACAAATGATTTTGAAGCCCATGGAGAAGTCATCAAGCTGATACACGGCGAGCTGCCGGCCGTACGCTGGACCTGTGGCAAATGCGGAGAAGACACCTGCACAATCTTCTTCGAGGCGGACGTGGCAGAGAGATTGGTCGAGTGTGAGACTTGCAACTCTGTTACCCTGGTTCGCAAGGCCGACTGACACGTGGCGTCAAATGGGCCGTACCGTCTTGTGCGCCTCTCTACTTTCCTGTACAGAATAAGCGCTGAGCCGACTTCGACTGACGTGGCGCGGACACGATGAGACGCGTTAGGCCGGCGTCTCGCTACAAAGGGAGCGACCCGAATGATTGACGATCGAAGAGAGTTGATAGCGGCAGTGCGCCGGAAAGCTAACGGCAACGAGAAGCCCGCAGCCGTCGTCTTCAATTGTCACATCACCGGACTGGCTGTCGCTCGCTCACTGGGAGGACGCGGAGTTCCAGTCATCGGGCTCGACCGCGACCCGAACGGCTACGGTCTGCATTCGCGCTACACGACGGTGGCCGGCCGCTGCCCTTACCCGCTCGACGACGAACGCGGGTTCATCGACCTGTTGCTGGAGATTGGAGCGGCCCTCGACAAGAAGGCGGTGCTCTTTCCGTGCCTCGATGAATGGGTCTTTGCGGTCGCACGCCATCGCAAACAGCTCGAGGAGTTCTTTAGGCTGCCGTTTTCGGATCTTGATACGGTCGAGCGAATACTCGACAAGAATCTCCTGTACAAGAAGTGTGAGGAGCGGGGAATACCGATTCCGAGGACCTTCTACGTCGGCGAACAGTCGCCCGACCGCATTGCGTCTGAAATCGCGTTCCCATGCATCGTGAAGCCCGCGCTTCAACGGGAGTTCACCAATCAATTCGGCGAGAAGGTCTTTCGCGTCGAAAGCCGCACGGAGTTTCTGGAGATGTGCGAGCGCGCCGCCCGCCATCCGCTGCTGGCTCAGGAGATCGTCGGCAGCTCCATAGACAGTTTCTACTCGTTGTGCAGCTACGTCGGACGGGATGGCCAGGCGAAGGGCGTCTTCGTGGGCAGAAAGCTCGAACAGTATCCGCCCGACTTCGGTACGGCGTGTCTCGTCGATTCACGCTGGGTCGAGGCGATAGCAGAGCGCGGACTCGAGGTCCTGAATCAGTTCGGCTATCACGGTATCAGCGAAGTAGAATTCATCTACGACGATCGCGATCGCGATTATAAGCTGCTCGATATCAACACGCGGGTGTGGAAATGGATCGGGCTTCCGGTCCGCGCCGGCATCGATCTGCCGTGGCTCGCCTACGCCGACGAGGTTTATGGCGATGTGGCGGCGGCTGGCCGGCAACAGGATGGCTTGCGGTGGGTCTACTTGAAGGATTACATCGCCCTTCGGAGCAAGCGAGGAGGCGCGCCCGATGCGACGCTCACCCGCCAGGACTGGCTCGATTTGATCGCCGGCGGCGTTAGTGCTGGGGGCGCGGACAGCAACATCGTGTCGGCCGTCCTGGCGAGCGATGATCCCGAGCCCTTTGTCCGGATGATTGAGAGTCTGTTTGAGGCGAGTCAATACTACTGTGCCTGTTGACGTGCGCATCAGGCCCGAGGAGGTTGAGGTGAATAAAGTCCGATACGGTTTCTGGATGCCGATCTTCGGCGGCTGGCTTCGCAACGTCGAAGATGAACAGATGGAAGCCACCTTCGCCTATAACAAACGGCTTGCGCAGCGAGCCGAACAGATCGGGTACGACATCGCGCTCCTGGCAGAGCTGAACTTGAATGACATCAAAGGCGCGACCGCGCCGGTGCTCGAATGCTGGACGACCGCCGCTGCTCTCGCATCGGTCACCGACAAGCTGGAGCTGATGAATGCGATCCGTCCGGGCTTTCGACTGCCCGCCATAACCGCGAAGATGGCCGCCAACATCGATCACATCGCCTCAGGCCGCTTCAGCCTGAACGTAGTCTCGGCCTGGTGGGAGCAGGAGATGCGTGAGTATGGCGGCACATGGGTGGCTCATGGCGAGCGGTATGAACGCACGCGTGAGTTTATCCAGGTGATGCAGGGAATGTGGACTGAGGAAGAGTTCAGCTTCGAGGGCAGATACTACAAGGTTGAGAAGGCCCACCTCGAACCAAAACCCGTCAGCAAACCCTGGCCGTTGCTCTACGCGGGCGGCGAATCGGAAGATGCCAAGCAGATGATCTCGCGCTACTGTGACGGTTATTTGATGCACGGCGATCCGCCCGAAAACGTCCGCCCGCGGGTCGAAGAGATGGAACGTCGCCGGCGGGATCTCGGGCTGAAGCCGATGGTCTATGGCATTGCCGCCTTTGCGATCTGCCGCAACAGCGAGGCGGAAGTGAAGCGTGAGATAGATCGCATCTGCGAGGTCAAGGATTCCGCCGGATACTTCGGCTTCAAGGACTTCACCACTCAGAGTCAGCTCGAACGCGAACTGAC
>JBGPFL010000212.1:0-7330 GCA_041483295.1 Blastocatellia bacterium
GTGGCTGTTCCTTCAGCTCTTTCGTCACAACCTTAATTGCCCCGCAAACGCGAAACGCGAAAACCCTCCTGTTGACACAAACCGGTCGTTAGTATCAACATAACGTCTGCTCGAACCGAAGGAGTCGAATGGAGAAGCGCGACATTGCGTCCCGTCAGAATAAGCTGGCTCACATCATGGAGCGCGTGGTCGCCTCCTACGACGAAGCCAAGCCCAAGATTCATCATCTGGACCAACTCCCGCTGCCGTCGCGTGAGGATGCCGCCGCCATCATGGATGCTATCGAAGAGGTGATCTATCCCGGCTACTACAGCGCGGGCGGCGTCACTCATCAAGGCATCATTTATCGCGTACAGGAACGAATCGGATGGCTGTTCGAACATCTGTGCGATCAGATATCCAAGGGCCTCCGCCACATGAAGCATCTCGAAGGAGAGCTTCCAACGACCTACGAAGTGGCCGCCGAAGAAGCCGCCTATGCGTTCCTTGAATCGATTCCCCGAATACGCAAGATGCTCGCGAAAGACATCCAGGCTGCGTACGACGGAGACCCGGCCGCCAGTTGCATCGACGAGATCATCTTGAGCTATCCGGCCGCTTATGCGATCACGGCATATCGCGCGGCTCATGAATTCTATGAGAACGGAGTGCTGCTCCTGCCCAGGATGCTCACTGAGCTTGCCCATGCCCGCACCGGCATCGATATCCATCCCGGCGCCCAGATAGGCGAGAGCTTCTTCATAGACCACGGGACCGGAGTCGTCATCGGTGAGACGACCGTTATCGGCGACAAAGTGAAGCTCTATCAGGGCGTGACCCTTGGCGCGCTCTCGTTCCCGAAAGACGAGAAGGGCCGCTTGCTGCGTGGGAATAAGCGCCATCCGACTATCGAAGACAATGTGGTCATCTATGCCGGCGCGACTATACTGGGCGGCGATACCGTTATTGGCGAGGGAAGCATCATAGGCGGAAATGTATGGCTGACCGAATCGGTCCCACCCGGATCGCGAGTGGTTCAAGCCGAGGCCAAGCCGCGCTTCCTCTCTCCTCACGAAGAGCTCCAGGAAGTCTGAACGCGCTCGGCACGATTCGAGGCCATGGGCGCGCCTGATTAGACCATCAGTTCGTGATGTGAGAGCGCGAAGGCGAAATACTATGCCCCCAACCGAGAGGTTGTATTTCAGCGATTCCAACCTGCTGGAGTTCTCGGCTGTTGTGGTTGGAGTGATTCCCAGCGAACGCGGCGACCAGGTCGTTCTCGATCAGACCGCCTTCTACCCGACCGGCGGCGGACAGCCTAATGACACAGGCAAGCTGAATTCTGCCGAGGTCGTCGACGTCTTCGAAGACCAGGCCGGCACAATCTTTCACCTGGTCAACGAGGCAAGCAGCTTCGCGGCCGGGCAAAGAGTCGACGGGATCGTCGGACGCGCGCGGCGGCTCGATCATTTACAGCAGCACAGCGGCCAGCACGTTCTGTCCCAGGCATTCGTTCAGGCTTGCGGCGCCGAGACCAGGTCCTTTCATCTCGGGGCGCTGACCTCTACGGTCGACATCGACTTGCAGTCGCCCACCGACGACCACATGCGAGCCGCCGAAGAGATAGCTAACGGGGTCATCTTCGAGGATCGCCCCATGCGCATTCACATCTTGAATGAGGAAGAAGCCGCGCGATTGCCCCTTCGAAAAGAGAGCGCTGTGCAAGGCACGATACGGGTGATCGAAGTGGAGAACTTCGACTGGTCTCCCTGCGGCGGAACGCATGCAGCGCGTACGGGGCAGATCGGCATGATCGCAATACGGTCCTATGAACGGGCCAAAAAGATGACCCGTGTCGAATTCGTCTGCGGCCGCCGAGCGTTGCTCGACTACCGCGCGGCAAACAACACAGCCGTCGCCGTGGCTCGATTGTTCAGCGCAGACCGCGATGCCGCGCCTGACCTGGTTGCCGGCGCAATCAAGGAGAACAAAACACTCAAGAAGCGAATGCGTGAGCTGCTCGAACTGGCAATGACGGCTGAGGCTTCGCGGATGTTGAAAGAAGCAGCCCCTGTCGGGGAGTTCAAACTGGTTCGCGCCATCTTCGACAACCGAGAGCTTGAGGAGATTCGAGTGCTGGCGGGCAAGATCGTCGAGCAAGAGGCCGCAATTGCGTTGCTCGGCACGAGAGATGCGGCCGCAGCCCGTTTGGTGTTCGCGAGATCAGGTTCACTTCCTCAGAACATGGGTCAGCTGCTCACCGAGGCATGTCAGGTCCTCGGAGGTCGCGGCGGGGGCAAACCCGACCTGGCGCAGGGCGGAGGGCCGGAGTCGCACAGGCTCGACGAAGCGATTGCGCTCGCGGCCGGGAAAGTGATGAGTGACGAGTGACGAGTGACGAGTGATGCGTGATTGAATGTGACGCTTCGTTAGCTAGATCCGAGTCACGCATCACGCATCACGCATCACGCATCACGGATCACGGATCACGGATCACGGATCACGCATCACGCATCACGCATCACTTCTCCTATGCCAAAACACATAGCCATCTACTTCACTGGCGGGACGATCTCGATGAAATACGATCCCGTAATCGGCGCGGCCGTTCCCGCTCTATCAGGAAAAGAGATCCTCGACAACGTCCCGGGCCTTGCTGAAATAGCCGATGTCGAAATTATCGACTACGGGCGATTCCCCGGCCCCCATATGGTTCCGCGAGTGATGATCGATCTCTCGATCAGAGTTCGTGAGACTCTCGCACGCAGTGACGTTGACGGAGTGGTTATCACTCATGGCACCGACACGCTCGAGGAAACCGGCTATCTGCTAGATCTGACATTGGCGAGTGACAAGCCCGTCGTTCTTGTCGGAGCGATGCGGGTCATCTCCGATATCGGATGGGACGGTCCCGCTAATCTCCTCTCCGCAATTCGGGTGGCGGCATCGGACAAGACGCACGGGCTGGGTGTTCTGGTGGTCTTGAATGACACTGTGCTTGCGGCGGCGGAAGCAACCAAGACTCACACCGAATCCTTCGACGCGTTCCAGAGCCCGAACTTTGGTCCTCTGGGCGTGGTCGACAAAGGGGAAGTCATCATTCGGCGCGCGTCGTTGAGACGCGAGTGCCTGGACACGAAAGAATTGGCAGAGCCGGTCTGGCTGATAAAGATGGCAGCCGGCACAGACGCCCTACTCTTCGATGCCTCCGTTCGCGCGGGCGCGAAAGGAATCGTTGTGGAGGGGCTGGGACGCGGCAATGTGCCGCCCGACTGCGTCCCGGCAATAGAGAGAGCCATCTCGCTGGGCATTCCCGTCGTGCTCACGTCGCGTTGTCTGCGGGGCCGGGTGTTTGAGAGTTATGGCTACGAGGGCGGGGGCAAGCAGCTTCGCAATCTCGGAGTGATCTTCGCCGACTACATGAGCGGCCACAAGGCCAGGATCAAACTCATGCTCGCCTTGAGTCTCACCACAGATCCCTCCGAGCTCCGGAAAATCTTCGAGTCGCGAACCCCTTCTTGATTTTCGAACGCTCGTTCGATAAGATCAGAGCGGCATTAGATGACTCGGAGGTCCACGATGGCAAACTACACGACAGCGACGATCGCAAAGAGGTACCACGACGCGATTGTAGAGTGGCAAGAGCGCAACTTTCCGGAGCTGGCCATTTTGGAGAAGCACTGGGACGACCACTTCAAAGGCCAGGCCCCGTTTCAACTGCTGGCCAAGATCGGCGATCTCAAGAGCGACATCGTAGAAGTCGGTCAGTACGCAGGCCGCAAGCGATTCGAGCGCGCGAAGGACATGGTCGGCAACGCCTTCTTCAGCGCGCGCGACATCATTCGCGCCCAGGCCTCGACCGAGCTCGGCTCGATTCAACAGCACCGGCTCACGCTCGATCGTGCGGTCAGCGACAAAGGCAAGTTTGCCGTGCTGCGAATTATGGCCGAGGAGCTTCGGCACGCCTACCAGATGTTCTGGGTACTTGACGGTGACCAGACCTGGAAGAAGCCCGGCCTGGGCGACGTCGCCAAACAGACGATGGAAGAACTGCTCGGCATGGAGCTGGGCGGCCACGTTCTCGACGCGTTCAACATAGACTTCAACGACTTCCTCGACAACGTCACCTACGCAACAGTGATCGACCTGGTCGGCAAGTATCAACTGGAGATGCAACAGGTCTTCAGTTACGCGCCGATGGCCAGAAGCATGGGCCCAATGCTTCAGGAGGAAGCGTTCCATCTGGGCAGCGGCCGGTCGCTGTTGAAAGAGATCGGGCAGATGGCTGCTCGCGGCGAGGGCGACTACAGCGTTCAGGACATACAGAGGGCTCTCAACCTCTGGGTCCCGCGGGGACTCGAGATGTTCGGCAATGAGCACGGGGGCGACACCGCCGTAACCTTCGGGTTCAAGGACAAGACCAATGGCACGGCTCAGGCCGAGTATGTCGAAGAGGTGTGTGGCGTAATTCGCAACACCAATGTCGCGATGATCCAGGAGCGGCTCCCCGGCATCTCGCGAGCCGATGCTCACGCGATTCTGGATGAGATCAACAGGAGCGGTGATCCACGGCAAGGCGTCAAACCCGAGGATGTGCTTTTCATGCCCGACACAAAGTTCTTCAGGAAGCGAGGAGCGGAGGAGTTCTTGTTCCAGCCTTACGACGTGAAAGGCGGCTTTCTGACTGAGTCAGGCAAGCCGCTCTCGGCTGACGGCTACCTGGGATACCTGGCGACGGTCTTGCCGGTGAGTTTCATCGGCTGCCGCGAGTACAACAAGTACGTCGACCAGATGCGCGAGTATTATGCCGGTAAGTGATTCGGTTATCAGGCGGGCATTTGCTTTGAAACAAGGATCAGTCACCACTCGCCGCCTGCGAACTAAGTGGTGAGCTTGAAGGGATGGGAGAGCTGGTGCTATGCTCGGCAAATTCACAGTGATGTTACTCGCGAAAAGAGAAAGATGATCAATTCAATCGCAGGATGTATGCGAGCGCAAAAGCGCCGGTGTTCGTCGTCGTTACAGCAGACCGCGCTTGCTCGTCGACTAGGCGAAGCGCCTTAGACTAAGCCTACCCAAAGTTGCGACAGTTCATATGAATCAGAGAGGAGCGATGAGCGAACCCTACGACACGGACGCGGATGTAATCGGAAGTAAGGGCAAGTACCATAAGCCTAAATGTCCGTGCGTAAACAACATCCCGGAGATTAATCGCAAAACGTTTGCAGAACTGGCAGCTTGCCGTGGCAATCGGATTGACCCCGTGCGGAGTCTGTAATCCTTTCTACCTCAAGCCGGACGAGCCTCCGCCGAAGAGGAAGATCGGCTTCTGAGCTACACTCGTTTTCGTTCGGGAGGTTTGTCTAACGGCTAATGGCCCAGTCGCATGACTTCCGCTTCAAAGCCGACGGGATCTGCAGACTCATTGCCAGGAATCCTCTAAAGTGCAACACTGACGATATGGCACAGGCGCACATTGATATCAATCGTCTTACTCGAGACGAGCGCTTGGAATTAATCGAACAACTCTGGGACAGCCTTGCCGGGACACCCGGTGAACTCGCATTGACCGATGCTCAGCGCAACGAGTTGGATCGCCGTCTGGATGAAATGGACCGCGACGACACTTTGGGTATTCCCTGGGACGAGGTGGTCAGACAAATCCGTGCGTGATTCTGACCGATCAGGTTAGAATCCGCACCTGAGGACTTGAACAATGGCACTAACACCTTCGACGCTGGAACGAAACACTCCCCATTCTCTGATGCTGAATGTTCAGTCCGTTCATCTGACAGACGAGCAGTTCTATCGATTGTGCTCAGACAATCGGGATCTTCGATTCGAACTCACTGCGGAAGGAGAGCTCTTGATCATGTCTCCAACGGGGTCAAAGACGGGATGGCGAAACGCCAAGATCACTCATCGTCTGGCAACCTGGTCTGAACAAGATGGCACGGGAGTATGTTTCGACTCATCCGCTGGGTTCACTCTACCGAACGCAGCTAAGCGGTCTCCCGATGCGGCGTGGGTGAGACGCGAAGTATGGGAAGCGCTCACAGCCGAACAACAAGATGAGTATGCTCCTATCTGCCCGGATTTCGCTATTGAGCTTCGATCGCCGACGGACAGACTTGCAGAACTGCAGGAGAAGATGAAAGAGTATATCGAAAATGGGACTCAGCTAGGATGGCTGTTCGACCCGAAGAGCAAGCGAGCATACATCTATCGTCCGAATCAGCCGCCAGAACTGCTTGAGAATCCCTCTTCAATGAGTGGGGATCCTGTATTACCGGGATTCCTGTTTGACCCCCGTGAGATCTGGTAGCGCTTCACGACAAATTCCCTTCGTCCATCTTTGAAGCCCTTACTCCCCGACAACAGTCGTTGCGACAATCGAGCCTGAGATGGTAACTTCTCGCTTTTGATTGTGGGAGGGCGATTGTCACACAAGAGGGCGTTCGGGGCTATCTACCTCAGCGTATCGATTAGTTATCTCGGCGTTGGTCTGGTTGCGCCGCTTATTGCAATCGTTCTCTCCGAGCACGGCGCCACCTCGTTCATCGTCGGCCTGGTCGGTACGACGACGTTTGCCGCGTTCACCCTTAGCTCATTCCCCATTGGGAGAGCAACCGACAGGCTAGGCGCCAAACCGATTCTGATCGCCGGCCTTGTACTCTACGGCTTCTCAATCCTGCTGTTCGCATTGATAGGAAGCGTGTGGCTGTTCTTCACCGTCAGAGCCATAGAGGGAATCGGGGCCGCGGCGATATCCGTGGCGACCGAGACGCTGATCGGCAAACTGAGCCGCCCTGACGAGCGGGCGCGCCGGATGAGCTACTATGCTCTTTCAGTCGGACTCGGTTGGGCGGCAGGCCCGTTGACCGGTGGCTTGCTCTTCAAAGTTCGACCCCAGTTGCCATTCTTCCTCTGCTTTTCCTTCAGCATAATCGCAGCCTGTCTCGGCGCCGCTTTCATTCCCCGAACCGCTGCGAACTCCCATCGTGCGGAGCGTCTCTCCGGTCTAGCGCGAAAGCTGATAGTGCCGATATCGGCGGGTTCACTGTACGGTTTTCTAATGTCGTCTCTGATTACTCTCTTCCCGCTATATCTCAAACAGATGAGAGTCGACGAGGGGCAGATGGGAAGCATCATCACCGCGGTGATAGGCGGCACTTTGATAAGCCAGGTTCCGATCGGGCGCGCGGCCGACCGGTTCGGAAAGAGAAGGACCCTGATCGTTTGTTCCATCGTGTTGGCAGTTGCGTTCGCGCTTATGGCGGGGCACACAGAATGGCAGCCGTTCCTGTTAACCGGGGCGCTGGTCGGCTCAATGGCGGGGAGTTTCTACCCA
>JBGPFL010000213.1:0-7322 GCA_041483295.1 Blastocatellia bacterium
ACGTCTTTGACCGCGCGGGCGGACCTCTCCGCCAGTTTGCGAATCTCTTCAGCGACGACGGTGAATCCCAGCCCCGATTCGCCGGCGTGCGCCGCTTCGATGGCCGCGTTCAGCGCGAGCAGGTTCGTCTGCGATGCAACATCGTTTATGAGGTTGATGATCTCGGATATCTCAGAGCTGCGCTTTGCAAGCAGTCGCATCTTCTCCGCCGTCTCCTGGACCGCTCCGTTGATTCTCAACATTGCCTCGGCGGTATCCAGTACGATTCGGTCGCCCGACTCGGCTGTGACGAGCGCCCCGCGGGCCGCCTCGGCTGAAGCTTCGGCGTTGCGCGATACCTGGCTCATGGAGGCGGCCATCTGCTCGACCTCGCTCGACGTGCCGGCAACTGCCTCAGTCTGCCTATCGGATCCCGCGGCTATCTGTTCGGAGGCAGCCAGTATCTCGGTTGCACTCGAGGAGACCGACAGAGCGGTCTGTTTTACCTGAGCAAGCATCGAACCGAAGTTGTCCAGCATCTTGTTGATCGAACTCGCGATTCGGCCAAGGGTGTCGTCACCCTCAACACCGCGCCTGGTCAGGTCGCCCTCCGACACCACGGACACGACGCCAAGGAACGCCTCGAGGCTTCGTTCCAGGGCCTCCTCTGCCTCCTTGCGCTCGGTGATGTCCTTCGAAATGCCGACTATGCCGGTCACTCTCCCGGACACGCCCAGGATCGGCACTTTGGTTGACAACACCCAGTGAGAGGTCCCGTCTGCCCGCACAGCGTGCTCGACCTTGCCGATTAGCGAAGAAGCTGTCGCCACAATGTGCTGCTCATCCACGCTCAGCTGTTCGGCGGCCTCCGAACCGAAGAAGTCTCGATCCGTCTTTCCAACTGCATCCTCAGGGTTGGCAACTCCCAACAATGCTGCGAGCGCCTTGTTGATCCTCCTGAATCGCCCGGCTGCATCCTTGAAATAGATATAGTCCGGCGTATTGTCCATCAACGCGTGCAGCAAGTCGCGCTCGCGTGCGAGGGCCTGTTCGGCAAGCTTCTTCTCCGTCACGTCCCAGAAGATGCCCTGAAGGCCCACCACGCCTCCGCGTGAATCGTATTGCGGGGTCTTGACCACCTGGACGTATAGCTTCCGGCCTTCCTGTGTTTCGTGATCTTCGACGGCATCCAATGTTGTTCCAGTTTCGAGGACAGTCCTGTCATCAATCACGTACTTGTCGGCCAACTCGCGCGGGAAGAAATCAAAGTCGGTCTTGCCGACGATGTCACTGAGCGGCTTCCCGAGCGTGGCGCAGAACTGCTTGTTGCCGAAAGTAAACCTTCCTTCGACATCCTTGCAAAAGATGTTCTGCGGAAGGCTATTGATCAGGGAATCGAACAGAGCCTGGGAGTCCCGGAGCGCGCTCTCCGCTTGCTTGCGCTCGGTGACATCCTCGACCGTGCCTTCATAGTACAGAATGGCTCCGTCCTCGCCTCGAACCGCTCTCGCACTTTCGCGAACGTAGGCCGCGCTGTTGTCGCGGCGCCTCCAAACAGACTCCAGGCCGCTCACGCCTCCATCTTGCGCCAGTGTCTTCTTGAACTTGCTGCGTTGATAGTCGGGCTCATACTCGTCGCTTTCGAGGTCCCGCATAGCCAGCTCTTCAAACGAGGAGTATCCGAGGATCTTGATCATCGCGGGATTGGCCATCAGCACTCTTCCATCGGGTGTCGTGCGGTAGATCCCGATCGAAGCGTTGTCCACAAGTGTCCGGTACCTCTCCTCTGTCTCGCGCCGAGCCTTCTGAGCCAGCCTGCGTTCAGTAACATCGTTGATGAAGACGGTTGTTCCGCCTTCGAAGGGGAAGATGCGCACCTCAAAGACCCGCTCCGGGTCATCGCCGAACCCCACGTCGTCGAGGGCTTCGATCTGGCCTGTTTCGGTCGAAGCAACAAGGGCCCGGCCGAGCGGTGAGCCCTCGATGTTCGGAAATGCCTCGAGCAGCGGCCTCCCGAGGACCTCGCCCCGCGAGCGCCCTGTGCTTCGTTCCAAAGCTTCGTTCCACAGCTCGACTCGCCCATCGCGATCGATCACGAACATACCTTCGTTGATAGACTCGACCACGTCACGCAGTTGAGACTCCGAATGCTGCACCGTCTGCAGCATCTTGCCCTTCTGGACCATCCTGACCGCAAAAGCCGCAAGCAACTGCGTCAAGCAGAGAATCGCGATCAGCTTGAAAAGCGAACGGTTGGAGACGCCTTCGACCAGATTGAGCCGTTTCTCTGCCTCGGCTCGGTGGATGCGCTTGATCTCCTGGAGATCGTCTCGCACCTTATTGAACGCCGGCACGCCTGCGCTCAGGTCGAGTTCGGTGGCTACACCGGTGGTGCCTTCGAGGATCTGCACGATCATGTGGTCGCGGATCTTGAGATACGCAGCCCAGTCCTCTTTGAACCGACTGCTTATAGCCGATTCGTTGGGGGAATCGTCGAGGTTCAAGAGTTGATCGATCATCTCCCCCACTCGAGCATCCGCCCTCCGCGACTGCTCAACATAGTCGATCTGCCGATTTGTATCGTTGGTCGTGAGCGCGTAAAGCATGCTGCGGCGGGCTTCCTGTGTCTGATACTGAAGCTCGCCAATGAGATCCAGGCCGCCCACTGATCGGTCGTATACCTGGCGTACCTCGCGACCTGTCGCACGCAGGTCGCTTACCACGAACACGCCAACGGCGATGACCCCCAATCCAATCAGTACGAATGCCAGAGTGAAGTTCTTAGGGAGGCTCACTCGCTTACGTATGCTGTCAAACCACATGCCACCAGTCATAGATATTCGCTCCCGGCGAAACAAAGTATTGTTAACCCTTCCGTACTGTTTGCTCGAGTCTCACTCCGGTCATCTGGTTTCCAGTCTTAATTTGTATCCTTCCTCCCCGGGGAGGCGGCCCTCTATACGGACAACCTTGACTGAACGGTCCACCTCTCCGGCGCGGACGTAGCCGATTGCGCCGGGAACGTTGAAGACAAACTTCCGTACGCCGGTGACCGAGGTGAGGAGCTTGGGCGCCGCTTGCACCTGACCGGTGAAGGTGGAGTGCATCGAGTACTGATTGAAGTCGGTCTCACTCATGCGGCAAACCACTCGTAGAATGACGGCGCGTTCGGGCTGTCCCTGCTCGCGCATCACAACCGTTATCTTTTGCCCGTTGGTCCAATGTGCCCGCTCGGCCAGAAAGATGCTGCGGAGTTGAGCTAACGAGAGATTATCCGTGGGATTCGCGGTGTTCACGATAATGGCCAGGTCCTCACTCGCAGGCCAGGCGCTATCGTCCGTCCCTGCAAGCCGGGGTTCGCTGCTGTCGCCCGCGCACCTTTTGTCCGTCACGGGGAAAGCCGTAACTCCGCCGGCAAGCGCAACCGAGATCAGCAGGGAGAGAATGTTTTTTTTGAACATGATTTCGCCCTCCTCTCTCAGAACGTAAAGGCGAGCTGCAGAGTCAGCCCGTTAAATGGTTCCAGGCCGCGCCGCCCGGTTCGATCGTATTGTGCTTTGAAAGCAGCGAACTCGCTCACGTCGTAACGCAGCCCCAGGGATGGTCCGTTACGGCGCCCCAAATCACCCAGGATAGGTTCGCCGTCCGCCGCATTTACATACTGATAGCGGAAGTAGGGCCGAGCCTTGTCGAACTTTCGCGAAACCTGAGTATAGAAGCCCGAAGTGTTGAATGGCCGGCCCGAACCTCTGGGCGCGTGGCGAACCAGCAACGCTTCGTTCAGCAGTTCAAAGGTCGAGTTAGCATAGACCACGTGTGCGGCCCCGATTGTTTCGCGGATGCCCGGAAACCCCTCCGGCGTCAGCCGATCGCGATAGATCGAGAAACCCGCTTGCAGACCCGGCGCCCAGTCCGGCCGCGCACTCAGGGCGAAGTTGACCGCCTTTCCCCTGTTCTCGTCTACTGCATTCTGCACAGGTTCCACCAGCGGCGAGCGCCTTGCGCGGCCGTTGCCGATCTCGGCGACATATTGCAAGCCGAGTTTCCCGGACGGTATGCGGCCGTTTGCAGATATCCCAACATTATGAATCGGCAGGATCCCACCCTCGTCCTCGAACTGGAAGATGAACGGACGGCCGGTCGCAGTCTGAAACCACGTACCGTGGTGATACGCGGAGTTGTAGTAGCCTATGGCGGTGTGGTAGCGACCAAAGGCTACGTTAAAATAGTCGCTTGGCTTATAGCTGAGGAGCAGCCGCTCAGCCTCGAAACCGAACTCGTTTCGGTCGTTTGCTTCCAGTACCAGCTCCGCGAGCACGCCCAGTTTGTCTGATAGGCGAGAGGTGATGAAGAGATCGAATTGGCCAATCGCGAAGGACTGTTTCTCGCCGCGCAGATCGCTTGCATGAAAAGTGACGTCGCTGAATCCACGAATCTGTAGCGAGGGCCCGCCGTGCATATGGTCCGGAGCGGAGTGAGAAGGCTCACTCTCCGCCTCCTTTGCGACTCCTGCCGGAGCCGCCGCGGTGAGATCGACCGTCGCCGCGTTCTCAGTTTGCCTGGCCTCCACTCGTTTGAGTCTGGCCTCGAGCTCCTCTACCCGCTTCAACAGTTGCTTGATCGTTTCGCGCTCATTGGGATCGGCAGCCGATTGCTGCGCCGGAACCGGCTCGGTCATTCCGTGGACGAAAAGCATCACGAAGCTGGCTGTCACAACCCACCTGCCGGCGGTTCGCCGGAGTGCGACGATCACGTGAGACAGTGTCGACCAATTCATAAGTGATCTCCTCTTCACCTGGCGCCTCGACGTGGCTATCAGTCTGCGCGGCCAGGACGCTACGATACTGAGTCTCGGTCCAGCCTGGACTCGCCTTAGAAAAAGCGAAGACCGGCCCGATCATTGGTCTCGGGGCAGAAAATGGGGAGCACAAACCGTCTCGGGGCAGAAAATGGGGGAGCACAAAACCGTCTCGAAGGGTGTCCGAAACCTACCTGGACACGTATGGAAAGCAAACATCCACAAGGGGCGCGACAGATGTCGCCATTATCCTTGCAACCGAAATGTAGTCAATAGTTTTTATCTACCCACATAGATGGGTAATGAGGATTTAGGATTATTTAGGATTTAGGATCTAACCCTAGCTCTACGTCTTTTTTGCTGAGGCCAAAAAGGAGGGCAGGGCAGGACACCCCAGCCAGATCCTAAATCCTAGTCCTCGTACTACAGGTAGTCCTGAGCAAACTGCAACACTCGCCAGTACGCCCGCCGCGCAATCGTTGGCCAGCCCGCTTTGAGCACCGGTGTTGAAGTGGTCGCGTTCGGCTCCTGCCAGCGGTTCGACCATCCGCTCAGGTCCCACACCAGGTCCGCGCCCTTTATGCCGGCACGAGCAAGCGCGCCGGCGGGATTGCGGCCATTGTCGGAATAGGTGTTGTCGTGAATCCAGTTATTCTCGGGAGTCGCTCCAACGTCGAAGGCGGTTCCCTTGGGAAACGCTACTTCGAGACTGAAAACCGCAACCCCATAGCAGTCGTTGCCTCGAATTTCGTTGCCGGTCACTTCGTTGTTGTCTGCCGCCATTACCATAACGCCCGTCCCAGGCGGCACGTTGGAAACGATCGAGTTGGGGTTGCCGAAGTTGGCGTGATTGTTGTTAATGACTCGGTTGCCGACTACTCGGCAGTTGCGGCCGGCCTTCGACACGTTGTTCGGCAAAATGAAGACCAGTATCCCTCCGGTGTTATCGTGAACGTAGTTGTTCTCGACCACCGCGTCGATCGAGTTTTCGATCTCGATGCCGGTGACGTTGTTGTAAGCTTCGCAGTCGCGAACCACGATGTCCCGTGACTGGCCGACGTAGAGCGCCGCGTCCGCAATCCCGCTCGCAATGCATTTCTCAATCGTGACTCCAGTGCAGCTCACAGGATAGACGCCGTAGAGTCCCGTATCGCGGAGCGTGAGATTGCGAAACACCGCGTTCCGGGCGTGCTGGACCACGACTCCATTCGCGACGTAGTTCCGGATGTCGAAGTTCTGGATCAAGAAGTCGCTCCCGGTCGCAATAACGGCGTCGGAGAGCTTCTTCTCTCCATCGAGGATCGGCCTGATAGGAGCGCTCAGACGCACCAGCTCCGACTGATTGGGGTCTTTTATTCCTCGCAGCGTGATCTTATCCAGATCGATCGTGATCTCTTCGTGGTAGAAGCCGGGCAGCACTTCGATTGTGTCGCCGGGTCGCGCGCGATTGACAGCTGCTTGAATCGACTCGCCCGTCTTGACCGTGATCGTCTCTGCCGGCCGCGAGGCGCGGTCTTCGGGAGGCGTTCCGGTGTTGTACTTAGCGACGAGATCACGCGCCGGATTGTTCAAGTGCGGAACAACCGGAAGTCCGGATGGCACATTATCCGGGAACTCCGGCAGGTTCGACTCGTCAACCAGCGAGTACAGGAACGCAATCAAGTCCTCTTTCTCCTGAGGCGTTATTTGGTAGGAATGAATCTTGTCGTCGACCTTGGGCTCTTTGAAGCCGACTCCCGGACCTCCGCCCGCTGCGTAGAAATCGAGCACCTCTCCGAGCGTCTTAAACCTGCCGTTGTGCATGTACGGCGCGTTCAGCACGACGTTGCGAAGCGTCGGCACCTTGAACGCGAACTTGTTGCCCTCCCCTTTGGTCACCACGAATCGCCCGTAGTCCGGGTTGGCGGGATCCGAGTCGGGGACGCCGATGATCTTGAAGTCGCGATTGGCAAACGTCGGCAGGCCGTGGCACTCGAAGCAGCGGGTCCTTCCAGATCTGAAGAGATTGAATCCACGCCGCTGAGCGGGACTCAGCGCATTCAGGTCTCCATTGACGAAGCGGTCGAACGGCGCATTGTTCGCGGTAAGTCCGCGTTCGAACGCCGCAACGGCTTTGACCACGTTATGCAGAGTGATCATCGAACCGCTCGCGCCGCCGAAGGCGGCGTCGAAGCGCCGGGCATATTCAGGAATGGCCTTCAGCTCTTTGACGAGGACCTCGGGATTCTGGGCCATCTCGATGTCGCTTTGAATCGGCCCTTTCGCCTGCTCTTCGAGGTCGGCCGCACGGCCATCCCAAAACTGCAGATGATTGTAGGCAGCATTCCATAGGGTGGGCGCGCCTCGGGGAGTGGAAGACCCGCCGGCCCGCTCCGGTCCAATCCCCTTTCCGCCCTTTCCCATCGCCAGCGGCCGCGCGTCGGTGAAGCCAAGGTCAGGATGGTGGCAAGTCGCGCACGACATGTCGTTGTCGCCCGACAGAACCGGATCGAAGAAGAGCAGTTTGCCTAGTGCGACTCTTTCGGCGTTCTTGTCGTTGTTGAGC
>JBGPFL010000214.1:0-7311 GCA_041483295.1 Blastocatellia bacterium
CTCTTTTACCCCGAGACCGAAGCGGATCGCCAGGAGATAGTCGAAGCGATGCTGCGCAAGAATAAGATCCTCCATGAAGTGACCGACTGGTCTCAGATAACCAGGAACCCGCTGACGCTCTCGGGTGCGGACATCGAGTCGATGCTGATGCGAGCGCGTCGCATAAGTCGAGCGGCAGGTCGAAAGTCCGTTACTCAGGAAGACATCGCTGACGTTGCAAAAGAGTTCAGCCCCGCGCGGGACGAGATGGCAGTCGAGTACCAGACTCTGGTTGCCGCCCGCGAGGCAACTTCCCGCGAGATGGTGCCTGAAAAATATCGACACCTGACGCCTGTTGAGTTGAGCCAGCGGATCGAAGAGCTTCGCTCGTTCATAAGATAGTCAGAAGATCGCCTGCAATACTGAGTGAATCAAAGAGAGGTGTGTGCTCAATGTTTCGTGCGATATCACTAACGATAATGGCTACGCTCATATCGCCCGCTGTCCCGTACGCTGACGCAAAGAGATGGAAGCACCAAGTCTGATTCTGGAAGAGCTGGCTAACAGCATTACCCACGGCGTGGGGTTGGCTCTGAGCCTGATCGGCCTTGGAGTCCTGCTGGCTCTCTCGATCATTCACGGCACCGCGTGGCACATCGCCGGCTGCACCGTTTTTGGCCTCTCACTGGTTGCCCTATACACCGCATCTACTCTCTATCACAGCCTTCAATCGACGCGCTTCAGACAAATCTTGAAGATACTCGATCACGCGGCTATCTATCTGCTCATCGCGGGAACCTACACGCCCTTTACGCTCGTGAATCTGAGAGGCTTTTGGGGTTGGACCCTGCTGACGTTCGTCTGGACGCTGGCTCTGTTGGGAATAGTCCTGAAGGTCTTCTTTGTCAACCGCTTCGTGGTGGCCTCGACTCTGGCTTATGTGATGTTGGGTTGGAGCTGTGTCTTCGTGATCAAACCTTTGCTCACTTTTATCCCGGTCGGGGGCCTTGTATTGTTAGCAGCCGGAGGTGTGGCCTATACGGTCGGGACAATCTTCTTTGCCTGGAAAAAGATTCCATACAATCACGCGATCTGGCATCTGTTCGTGCTGGTGGGAAGCATTTGTCATTACTTCGCTGTTATCTTTTACGTTCTTCCCGTGAGGTCATGAGCGGCGTTTGATCGCCGGGAAAATTCGCAGGGGGACCATCTTCAGGAGAAGAGCGTTTGGCCGGGTCGTCACAGAGATTACCAGGAGACCAGCCCGTAATGCGGGACATCTCTTTATTTCAGTAACCATTTTGTTTCCCGCTGCGTCTTTGTTGGCGAGGGCAACAGGGGCAACAGGGGGCAACCAGATTCCGGACCCTCCGCATTTGAGCCGGGAGCGGGAGGATTGGCCGCTCAGCCTTGAGAAAACGCGCTCGACAGGCGAAAGGTTGGAATGCGCAACAGCGAAGTTCTTTGCCAATTGAAATCTCGGGAGGACGACCCGGCCGGCAGGAAAAAGCCAGAACCAACTTAACGCTGTTACGTTAAGTAGGCTGAAGCTGATACCATCAACGCTTGGTCAGGCAGTCAGCAAAGCAAAGGAACCGAGAGCGCTTGCAAGGCGAACACAAGAGCCAGACTCAGTCCAGTAAGCGAAGCGAACACGATGCGGCCAGCTCCGCCGTTCAGTCAGGCTTCAGTGGCGAAGCCGACTCCAGCGAGGTTCAATCGCCGGAGGGTGAAGGCGACCGTGCAGACAGCTCGACCAGGAATGGCGCCATCGGAGAGGTCTCACCGCACGAAGAGGTCGCGTCAGGGCGCGCCGGCGAATTCGACGAGGATGAGCTGATTCGCCAAACTCTCACGGGAGACCACGACGCTTTCGAATTGCTGGTGCGTCGGTTCAGCCCGCGGGTCTTCAACATCATCGGCAGCTTCTTCAGGCGCCGGGACATGATCGAAGACATCGCTCAAGAGGTCTTTACCAAAGCGTTCTTCTCGCTTGCGAGCTTCACGCTTGGCCGTTCATTCGAGGCCTGGGTCGCAAAGATAGCGGTCAACGCCTGCTACGATCAGTTGCGGGTAATGCGGCGCAGATCCGAGAATCAGACGCCTCAATATGCGGCCGAGCAAGAGGATGACTGGCTCGAGCTTCAGATGCTGCAGGCAGCCCGCGACCGTCACGCCAGCGCGGAACGGCAACGAGAGGCTGCTGACACGGCTGAGCGACTGCTGACCAAGCTCGACCCGGAAGATAGAGTAGTGCTGGTGCTGATGGACCGGGATGGGTATTCGGTGAGTGAGATTTCAGAGATGACCGGTTGGGGCCAGTCCAAAGTCAAGGTTCGCGCCTTCCGTGCGAGGCGCGTACTGCGGGCGGCGATGAAGCGCTTACTGATGAACGCCGAGCGCAAACAAAGGAGTTTGAAATGAGTCTTGTAGGTAATAACTCGATGAGGTGTCGGAAGGTACGCGCTCAGTTTTCGGCGCTGACCGATCGAGACGGCGGCCGGCTTGGAACTACGGAGCGGAGCGCGCTAAACAGCCATTTGGATGGTTGCGTTCGTTGCGCCCGCGAGTATCGGCTGTACACGCTCGGACGGAGCGCACTACAAGCGGCTGGCTCAAGCGAACCGATAGCGCCGGACAAAGAGTTCTTCGTCGCGTTGCGTGCCCGGATTGTGCGCGGCCCGATTGAGGCGCCCCCAGCGAACCGTGGGAATATCGACGAATCCTGGGCAGCCGCGCTTCTACTCACCGCCCGCCAGCTCCTGCCCGCAATGGCTATGCTCCTCGCCTTGATCATCGGTGCAACTGTTATCTGGAACAGGGGCTCCCAGAACACGGGGGAACTCGCCTTACGGCCGAGCGAGCTTATCGTGCTCGGCGACATCTATGAGTACCGGCCAACGGCGGACGATGTGCTTGAAACCCTGGTGGTGGTGGAGGACAGAGAAAATGGAAGGTAGAACAACAAGCCGCAACAAGGCCCGGATCCTGGTAATGACGGTGTTCGTGATAGGCGTTGCCGCGGGGGCGCTGTCGATGAATCTCTACCAGGGGAGGGGATCGCACACTCGTGGACCTCACCCCACACCTGTCGCCATCGTCGATAAGATGAAAGCCAGATTGAGCCTGACACCCGATCAGAGTGAACATATCGGAGCCATTCTCAAGGATACTTTCAATGAGTACGACAGAATAAAGCAGATTGCGGAACCATGCTTCCAAGAGATCAAGCCGCGCTTTGATGCCGTGCGCCAGGCCAGCCGAGACAAGGTGCGAGCTGTGCTCACCGAAGAACAGTTGCCCGAGTTCGAGAAGATGGTGCGGGAGCTGGATGTGGAGCGTGAAAAAGAGCATGAAAACCGAAACCGCGAGCACAAGAAATCCGACAAGTAATAGAAGCATGCCCTCAGTGTGTTGGTGAACCCAGTGGAGTAGAACTCATCCCGGATTGATGATGCGAAGCTATGAAAAGAACACTGGCAACCGCTCTAAGCATGTTCCTGTTGCTGCTGAATCTGATGGTGCTGGCCTCGCCCAATGTTCATGCCCAGGTAAACCTTGAATTACGCGGCACCGTTTTGGACGAGACGGGAGCCTTCCTTGTCTCGGTGCCGGTGGTACTGGACGACGGCAAGGGCCACAGGTACAGCGAGCAGACCAACGGCCAGGGCAAGTACCGCTTTGCTGCGGTCATTCCTGGCGTCTACACGATCAGCGTACAGCTTGAGGGGTTTGCGCCGTTCACAGACCAGGTGGACCTCACCACCAGGCGCAATTCACCGCTCGACGTTACGCTGAGGGTCTTTATCAAAGACGAAGTCGAAGTCAAAACCGACACAACCGGCATATCGACCGAGCCGGACAAGAATCTTTCGGCCATAACTCTGACTGAAAAGGACCTCGAGGCTTTGCCGGATGACCCGGACGAGTTGCTCGAGACGCTAAAACAGATGGCGGGCGCGGCCGGCGGCAATGATGCTTCGGTTTATGTAGGCGGTTTCCGCGAGCGCGGAAGTATTCCTCCAAAAGAAGCGATTCAGATGATCCGTATTAATTCGAATCCGTTTTCTGCCGAGTTCTCCGAGATAGGATTTGCTCGAATTGAGATCATCACCAAGCCGGGATCGGACAGGTACCATGGCGGTTTCAACTTTCGTTTCAACGACGAATCGCTCAATGCCCGCAGAGCGGATGCTCCGACCCGAGCGCCGCTTCAGACGCGCAACTACGGTGTTAATTTCAACGGCCCAATAATTCGCAATCGCTGGGGTTTCTTCGCGGACATGGAACGTCGTTCGAATGATGAGAACGACGTCGTGAACGCGATTGTGTTGAACCCGACCACTCTGGCGCGACAGCCTTTCTCGACCACCGTATTGACACCGTCGCGTAACACGAATCTCTCGGTTCGCTCCGATTACCTGCTTACCAAGAAGTTCACCGTTGGTGCGCAGTACCGATTGTTTAAAACCGAGGCACTGAATCAGGGACTGAACAGTGGGTTCGATCTTCCTGAGCGGGCCTTTAACCGATCGTCGCGCGAAGACACAATACGATTCTCGCTTACAACAATCGCCAGCGAGCATACCGTGAACGAGACTCGCCTGCAGTTCAGCCGCCGCACGTCCAATTCGCACGCGCTCACAGATGCACCGGCAATAGTCGTGCAGGACTTGTTCTCAGCCGGCGGCAATCAAGGATCGCTTTTCAGCAATAACACGAGCACGAATCAGGATATCACTAACAACACTACGTATAACCACAAGAAGCATACGCTCAAGATGGGTGTTAACGCTGAGGGAGAGCGGCTCAACAACTTCAGCCGGGCTAACTTCGGCGGGACGTTTACGTTCTCTTCCATTGATCAGTACATCAGCGTGTTAGCCGGCAAGCCGGACGCGCATCCGGAGCAGTTCTCGATAACTCGCGGCAATCCGGCGACCCAGTTCTCGCAGTGGGAGATGGCGTGGTTCGCACAGGATGACTGGCGGGTCTCGCCTCGACTGACTCTTTCTTACGGCCTGCGCCATGAGTTCCAAACCCACTTGCAAGACAAGATGAACTTTGCCCCGCGATTCGGGGTTGCATGGGCGCCGGACAAGAAGAGCATGAGCACGATTCGCGCGGGCGGAGGGATCTTTTATAACCGGCTCGACAGCGGAATAACCTATGACACCATCAGACTCAACGGCGAGAATCAGCTGCAGTTCACGGTGACCGAACCTGACTTCTTCCCAAATATCCCGGACGTCCTTACGGGCGCACAGACCAGGCTGATAGACCCGACAATTCGAGTGAAGGACGAAAACTTGAACGCGCCCTACACGATGTTGTCGACAATCAGCTACGAACGCAGGTTGCCCCATAACATCTTCAGTTCAGTTGGCTACTCATGGCAGCGCGGGGTGCACTTGCTTCGCACCCGGAACATCAACGCGCCGACGGCAATCATTCTGCACCTGGGAGTTCCGCCACCTGACGATCGCGAGCCGGTTCTTCCATTCCCTGGAGAGGGCCCGATTCTGCAATACGAGTCGACCGGTTTCTCGAACAGGCACGAGTTGAGGACCTCGATCCGATTCGCCATTGGCAAATCCACGATGTTTGTCAACTACGTTCTGTCTTCTACGAGGAGCGACGTCGACGGCTCAGGCGCGGCCCCCGCGAATCAGTATGACCTGGCAAACGAGTATGGCCGTTCGGGCCTGGACACGCGTCATCTGCTGAATATAGTCGCTCCGCTAACCCTGCCGTGGAATATACGGTTGAGCCCGATGATAAACATCTCGTCGAGCAGGCCTTTCAATATCATCACCGGGCGCGACAATAACCTCGATAAGTTCAACACGGACCGGCCCGCGTTCGGGATACCCGGAGCCCCGGGCACAGTGGTGACCAGGTCTGGTGTCTTCAATCTCAACCCTAAGCCGGGTGACCTGATCATCCCGCGCAACTTCGGGGATGGGCCCGGGAGGGTGACCGCCAATCTGAGCTTCTCCAAGACATTCGGCTTCGGTGGGCCGATTGCTCCCATCGCCGGTCGCACTGGAGCCCGGGGCCAGTCAACCGATCCGCAGGGTACTCAGCCGGCGCAGAATCCTGCGCGGCAGAATCGTAACCCGGGCGGCAATCAGAGGGCTGGCGGCACTGGGGGAGGAAGAGTGGGAGGCGGTGGAATGGGTGGCGGCGGCGGAATGCGCGGCGGAGGGGCAGGAGGCGGCGGCTTCTTTGGCGACGGCGGGGGCGGCCGCAGCAAGTACAACATCACCCTGAGCGTAAGCGCGAACAACATCTTGAACCATACGAACTTCCCCGGCTATAGCGGGGTAGTCACATCGCCGTTCTTCGGTATTTCAAACAAAGCGCTTCCGGCCAGAAGAATCGACGCGTCGTTGAGGTTCAGCTTCTGATCGAAGGGATTCGAAACCGCAGTAGGAGTAAACAATGAAGAGACTCTTTGGATCGTTGACGCTGTTTGGCGTTATGCTGTTCGGGGGACTTGTAGCCTCGGCGCAGGACCCGCAGCAGACGCCTCCGCCAGGGGGCGGACGCGGAGGGCAGGGAGGCCCTCGAATGCAGATGCCCAACTTCGCCGATCTGGACAAGAACAAGGATAAGAAGATCAGCAAGGAAGAGGCGGGGACACAGATACCACCGCAGTTCTTCGACCGTCTCGATGAGAACAAGGACGGCTTCATCGACGAAGAAGAATTTAACCGCAGGGGCCGGATGGGCGGCGGCGGTGGCGGCCCACGACTGAGCGAGACGCTCGGCAAATTCCTGGATGCGAACCAGGACAGCAAAGTCACGCGAGAGGAGTTCGCTCGCATCGAGCAGCTCTTCGACGCCCTGGACAAGGACCACAATGGAGAGCTCTCCGCGGAAGAACTTAACCGGTTCATCAACGCAGTCGTTGAGCTCCAGAATCAGGCGACAGGCGGAGTCGAAGTGCAAAACCTGTTCGCGACCTATGATAAGAACAAGGACGGTAAAATCACCGCTGACGAGATGGCGGCCCATGAACGTGAGTTCAAGGCGCTCGACCTGAACAAGGACGGCTCGATAACGCGAGAGGAGGCCGACCAGGCGATCAAGGCGATTGCCGAACGCGCCCGTCAGAAGAAACAGACACCTCCCCAGGCTCCCAAACAATAGAACGGTAGAGATAGAACAAAGGAAGAGCCGGGAAAGGAGCAGGAGGCAATCGGCGATCAGCTTGTTGCCTTCTGCTTTCTGTTTATACGAGGCTCTGTCAACAATGCTGCGAGCGATTATCTTTGACTGCGACGGCGTCATTGCCGACACTGAGCCGTTGCACTTTGCTGCGTTTCA
>JBGPFL010000215.1:0-7310 GCA_041483295.1 Blastocatellia bacterium
ATCTTCCTGGTGTCGATCTTCGGCTTCGTCGTGCGCGACGCCAGCATTCAGGACCGCGTGATCCGACACCTGGTCGACACGCTGCCGCTTAAGGAAAGCAGGAGTCAAGACCTGGTCGGCAACGCCGTGCGTAGCATCCGCGACGCCAGCGGGCCGCTGGCCGCCGTCGGTATCCTGGGCAGCGCCTGGTCCGCCTCAGCGATGTTTAGCGCGGTCCAGCGATCGCTCAACGTCGTCTGGGGCGTCGAACGAGACCGGCCGCTCGTGCAGCAGAAGCTGGTGGACCTGGCGATGGTGGCCGGCCTGGCGCTCGTGCTCGTGGCGTCCGTGGCTACCACCGCCACGCTCAGTACGCTACAAGTGCTCAGCAACGATGCCCTCGGTCCGCTCTCCACAAACAATGGGTTTGTCTGGACGGTGCTGCCGCTCATGTTGCCGTCGCTGCTTACCTTCACGGTCTTCATGCTCATCTACCGCTTCGTGCCTCATGTGACGCACAGCTTTCGCGATGTCTGGCCCGGCGCGCTCTTGGCGACGGTCCTGTTCGAGTTACTGAAGAACGGCTTCACCTTCTACGTCGCTAATTTCCAGCACTACGACATCGTGTACGGCTCGCTTGGCGTGGCCTTTCTGTTCCTCATCTGGATGTACCTTTCCGCGAACTTCCTGCTCCTGGGCGGCGAGTTAGCGGCCCAATGTGAACGTTTCGCCCGCGAACCGCTGACTGCCAAAGTGGGCGGACCAGCCCGTAGCGTTCGGGCCGAGGTGCGCCGTTGGTTCGTCGAACTGTTTGTCCACGGAGAGCGCGGCTAGCATCGCTCACCACGGCCCTGGAGCCTGGACGCCAGCCGCACCACGCACCGCTCGTCGAGTCTTCCCCTCGTCGCCCGACGCGGGATGACGAGGGGACTCTTGTTGACGGCCAGGCACGAGCGCAAAGGCTGAGGGACCGGCGGCTCCCATACGGGTAAACCCTGAGACCTCCTCTCCGTCTCCACAGGCCACCCTGGACGGTCGATAATTACTGTGGTTTACCTGATTCATTCGAGCTTATGGGAGCGTGCTTGGTTGGAGCTAGATTGATGATAGCTGAGAGTCGGGACGGTAACGGCGGCTTCTTGCAGCCGTTGTTGGCGTGGCTTCGAAACATCCTACCCAAGGGCGACCAGCTTTCCGAAGAGGCGTGGCGGGTTCGTCACCGGGCAATACTCATTCTTCTGGTGACACAGGCGATCGCCATATTTGTCTATGGGGTCGTTCAGGGGTACGGCGCCCAACACAGCCTGCTCGAGAGTTCGATTGTGGCGATCGCGGCGCTACTGTCGTGGGCCAGGCTAGGTAACCGGACCGTTCGCTCGACGGTAGCGAGCTTCGGGCTCATTTCATCGTCAGCAATTTTTACGCATCTGTCCGGCGGCTTAATCGAAATGCACTTCCACTTCTTCGTCATGCTTGCCGTAATCTCTATGTATCAGCAGTGGCCGCCGTTCTTGCTCTCGATCCTGTACGTCGTAATTCACCACGGTGTTTTTGGAGTCTTAGATCCCTCATCCGTTTACAATCATCCGGACGCGATAGCGCATCCGTGGAAATGGGCAGCCATACACGGGGGGTTCGTGAGTGCGGCTTGCGCTGCCTACGTTGTTGCCTGGCGCTTTAGCGAGGCCGCACAGGCCCGGGCACAGGACATTCTGAACTCAGTTGGTGAAGGAATTGTTGGTCTGACTGCCAAAGGCCACGTTTCGTTCGTCAATCCCGCCGCCGAAGCGTTAACACTGTTTCGTGAAGACGAACTGGTTGGCACGCCCGTCGATCGTTGGCTGACCCCCAATTCAATCGAAACAGAGGACGTTGCAACGGCGCTTACGAACGCCCCACTCCTGTCCGAGTCTACTGGCCACGGCGCGATCGAAGGCACCCTTCGCCGGAAGGATGGCGTGAGCGTGCCGGTCGAGCTGAGTCGCACTGCGATGGCGCAGAAGACCTCGCTGGAAGTCGTGATCGCCATTCGAGACGTGACCGAACGGAAGACGGCCGCCGAGGCACAGCAACAGTACACGGCCGAATTGGCTCGGCTGAACGATGAGCTGGCGCGTTCAAATGCCGAGTTGGAGCAGTTCGCCTACGTGGCGTCTCATGACCTGCAAGAGCCGCTACGAAAGGTGCAAGCGTTTGGTGATCGACTGAGGGCAACGTCCGGCGGAGCGTTAGGCACCGATGGAGCCGATTACTTGGAGCGTATGCAGAGTGCCGCGAAGAGGATGCAAACGCTCATTAGCGACCTGCTGAGCTTCTCGCGGGTAAGCACCCGCAGCGAGCCGTCGACACTAGTCAATCTAGAGACGGTAGCGCAGGAAGTCTTGTCGGATCTGGAAGTTCGCATTCAGGAGCTTCAGGCAGAGGTACTGATTGGTAGGCTGCCAACAATCAGAGCCAACCGTACGCAGATGAGGCAGCTTTTGCAGAATCTTATTGGTAACGCACTGAAGTTCCAGCGTGACGGTGAGCAGCCTGTCGTTAAGGTGAACGCGCAGTATCTAGATGGCAAGGATACTCACGCGCCCGCCTGGCAGATAACCATTGAGGACAACGGAATCGGTTTCGATCAGCAGTACGCCGACCGCATCTTCGGCGTCTTTCAAAGGCTCCATACGCGAGCTGAGTACGAGGGGACGGGCATCGGATTGGCCGTCTGCAAGAAAATCGCTGAGCTCCACCACGGAACTATCACAGCTACGAGCGCTCCCGGGAGGGGAGCTACCTTCATGCTGACCCTTCCGGCGACCATAGTTAGCGAGGAGATAGCTGCGTGAACACCCCAACCAGCACGATTCGTATTCTGATGGCGGATGATGATCCGGACGATTGCATGCTCACTCGGGACGCCTTTGCCGCAGCGCACCTGATCAACGACCTCAACTTCGTATCGAACGGACAGGAGCTCCTCGACTACTTGCGGCATGAAGGAACGTACGCGGGCTCGAGTCCTCCGCGTCCAAGTCTCATCTTGCTAGACCTGAACATGCCAATCAAGAACGGTCGGGAGGCGCTTCAGGAGATCAAGGCAGACCCTGGTCTTCGAACGATCCCGGTCATCATCCTGACGACATCCCAAGGGGAGGAAGAGATCCTTCGAGCTTACGACTTGGGTGCGAGTTCGTTCATCACCAAGCCGGTGCTCTTTGAATCGATGATCGAAATCGTAAAGTCTCTAGGCGAATACTGGTTCGAGATCGTTGAACTACCCAAAGCAGCCTGATGCGGACGCCGTTCCGATTCGCGTTCTCCTCGTCGACGACGATGAGGAGGACTACTTGCTTACCCGCGGAATGCTGGCGGAGGTAAAGCTTGCTGAGTACGTCCTAGACTGGGTGCCGACGTACGAACAGGCTCTGCGGACGCTCGAGGCCGAGGAGCACGACGTCTACTTGGTCGACTACCGTCTGGGCGACCGCGATGGCCTCCAGCTCCTTCATGAGGCCATCGATCGAGGTTGCCGTGCGCCACTGATCATGCTGACCGGTCTGTCCGACGAAGACCTCGACGTGAAGGCAATGAGGGCCGGCGCGGCAGACTATCTTGTCAAAGGCGAAATCAGCCCACGCACGTTGGAACGGTCCATCCGCTATGCGATCGAGCGCAAGCGAGGGGAAGCGGCCATTCTGAAGAATGAGGAAGTCTTACGGGCTACGATTGAGTCGACCGCGGACGGGATCCTCGTTGTAGACGAAGAGGGCCGTGTTGCGTACGCAAATGCCCGTTTCGCTGAGATGTGGCACATACCGAGGGATCTCCTAGCAACGGGAGACGACGATAAACTTCTCACGTTCGTTCTTGACCAACTGAAGTCACCAGAGGCCTTCCTAAACAAGGTGAAGGAACTCTATGGGACCGCCAACGAAGACCTGGACGTACTCTCGTTCAAGGACAATCGCGTATTCGAGCGCTACTCGCTGCCCCTCATGACTGATGGACTCATTGGCGGCCGAGTGTGGAGCTTCCGGGACATTACTGAACGAAGGGAACTCGAAGAACAGTTGAAGCATCAGGCATTCCATGACTCCCTTACCGGCCTTGCCAACCGCGCGCGTTTCGCCGATCGATTGGAAGTGGCCCTGCTGCGATCTGCCCGACAGACCAAGCCAGTTGCAGTCCTCTTCATGGACCTGGACAACTTTAAGTCTGTGAACGATGGTCTTGGACATGGTATCGGCGACCGTCTGCTGATCGAAGTGGCCGGGCGTTTGAGCGAGTGTCTTCGACCCGGCGACACAGTGGCCAGGTTCGGAGGCGACGAGTTTACGTTTCTGCTTGAGGATGCTGACGTTGATGACGCCGTGCCGATTGCCAAGCGGACCCTATCAGACTTGCGGGCACCCTTTTTGATCGACAATCGAGAGTTCTTCGTTCGGGCGAGCATCGGCATAGCGGTGAGCGGCGAGAGCAGGCGGGACGCGGAGGAGCTTGTGAGAGCAGCTGACGTTGCCATGTACGCGGCGAAGGCGCGAGGGAGAAACCGTTACGAAGTCTATGAACAAACAATGCACACAGCCACGGTAGAGCGCTTGGAGTTGCTCCGGGACCTTGAGCAAGCCCTGGACCGGAAAGAATTCGTGGTGCATTACCAGCCAATCGTGTCGATACGTACGCAGAGTGTGGTGGGATTCGAGGCCCTCGTTCGCTGGCAACATCCTAGGCGCGGCATCATTCTGCCAACGCGGTTCATATCGCTTGCTGAGGAGTGTGGCGTAATCGCGCCTCTTGGCCGATGGGTTCTTCTCGAAGCCTGCCATCGCGCCAGCGAATGGTACAGCTCGGGTTCAGTTGGTGCCGACTCGATCATCAGTGTGAACGTCTCGGCGATGCAACTGCAACAGCCATCGCTCGTGTTGGAGGTTGCTGGCGCCCTGGTTGAAACCGGGCTGGACCCGAACAGACTTGTCTTGGAGATCACCGAAAGCACCATGATGCACGATCCGGCCTGGACCGCGAATGCGCTGGCGGAGATCAAAAGGCTCGGTGTAAGGATCGCCATAGACGATTTTGGTACCGGCTATTCTTCGTTAAGCTCGCTCAGGCAGTTTCCGTTCGACATTCTGAAGATAGACAAGTCATTCGTGGACAGCGTTGCGGAGGCCACTCCAGAGCAAAAACTGACAAGAACAATCATCGATCTGGGGAAGACGCTCAACGTGCAAGTCGTAGCGGAAGGCATCGAGCGGCCTGAGCAGCTACGCACCCTGCAGTCCTTGGGTTGCGATCTGGGCCAAGGCTTCTACTTCGCGCGGCCAATGAGCCCTGATGATGTATCCGAGTTCCTCAAGGCTGCCTCAGGTCACCGAATCTCTGATGCCGCCTAACAGAGCCGATGCTCCGATTCCGTCGATTGCAGATACGAAATTGAGTTGCTGGGGGGCCCGGTGGGGGTCGAACCCACGACCATCGGATTAACAGGCTGCCGCGTTTATGAGCCGATCTACCGGGTCGCTCCAGATTCGGAGAGTCTACCCAAAGAGAGCTTCAACGCGTTAGGTCTCCTGGTCGCGAGCCGACGCTTGCCGACCAGAGGATTCTATCTTGACCGTGGGGCACGAGCAAGCGGAGCTCATTGCTTCCCAACCCGAGAGATTGCGGGGCGCGAGGCCGCTTCGCCTCCGTTAGCTTATGCATTGGACCGAACGTGTAAAGCCATTAGCTGGAAGCCGCCGCGAGGTCCTCTTCGAGGCAGCTTTCAGTTTGAGGCTCCAATCGTGTGCGTGACGGCGGAGGTGCAGGCGGAGGGGGTTGCAGAATTCCAGCAACGCGATTAGCCGTTCGCCGGAGGGCGGCTAGCGAAATGTTAGGGCACAGCCAGATAGCGACTGCGCTACACCGCTACAGTCACGTAACGCGAACTATGCAGCGGCAGGCGACGAACGCCCTTGACGCTGCACTAGGGGGCTAATCTTGAGGTGCTTGAGCTAGCTTAATGCTCAACTAACAGGCTTATTCAAAACCTGCGAGGTCGGTCGAGGAATAGCTAATCGACCAGTCCTTTCGGTAGGAGACACCCAGCTCAAGGCCGATGTTCTCCTCGTAGCGTGCAGGTCCCGGCTGAATTTCGCTCTCGCAGAGGAATGCTCCGCGACCATAGTACACGTACAGAGCGTCGCCATTTTGGTATGAATATGCGATGTGCCATCCCTGGCGGGACAGGGCATCGGTGTAGAAGTTCGTAACAAGAGAAGCTGTACTGTCCTTAGCTTCGTACGCGAGCACTGCATCATGAACGGCCGGTCCACCCGGGCACACGTCATAGTTGCCACCGGGATCCCAGTAAGTAATCCACGAATTCGGGTAGCGAGGCACGTTCGCGAAGTCGTGCGAACCAGGGAGATCGGCCGGCGTGTCAGACCCTCCCCCACTAGAGGACGGAGCCGCAGTTGGTGTAGGCTGGGTCACTTGTGGATACAGCGTAGATGTCGGACGAACAGTAGCGATTGGTTCGTCGACAGTGGCTACTGGTGCCTCAGTTGGTTCAGACGATTCATCGCCGCCTTTCTTGGAGCTCGAAGAACAGCCCATAATAAGAACTGTCAGAGCGAAGAGAAGAGGCGCAGAACTACCGCTGTGAATCACTCTTGATGCCATGGACATTCCTGTTGCCGAAATTCAACATTAATTCGCAAGCTTGCCATCGTAGTCCTCCCCGACGCGGCGGATTCTATCTTGACGGGGCAATTCTGTCAATAGCGGTGGCCTGGACGGGCAGCCGCCGCTGACAATGGCCAATTCCACGGTCAGCGCAGGCGCGCTTGACGATGGCGACGAACAGTACGCCGGGCGTCTTCCTAATCTTGTTCTCGCACACGGCGTTGCGAACCAGACTGAGGCCTTGAAAGATGATGTCTTTCGGGACGGACGCGGCGAGACGGGGCTGAGGAGTTCATGACAATACGCGACCCCATAGCCGCGAGGAGGCTTAGTCGACCACCGGACTAGTAGTCTCCTGGTCTTACGGTCGGCTCCAGTAGATTCGGGAGATGCTGCTTCTACGGGCAGTAGTGGACGAGTCTTCTGGTCGCGAAACCAGTCCCCTGATCACGAACTTGTGCCTCTAAGGCAACAAAGTCTTCTATTTCAGATACGAAATTGGGCATCTGGGGGGCCCGGTGGGGGTCGAACCCACGACCATCGGATTAAAAGGTACCTACCCGATTATCGTGGTCCGAGCGCCTCTCGCAGATACGAATTCCGCAGTTGAGACCGCTACATTCATCCGATGTCCGGTGGTGTAATTTGTTGCGTCTCCAGACCACCGGACTCGCCAG
>JBGPFL010000216.1:0-7281 GCA_041483295.1 Blastocatellia bacterium
ATCAGAACCGCCTCATACTCGGAGGGATCGATCTCCCCTGGCGCTTTCGGGTCTTGTAGCCCTTGTACTCGATCTCTTTGGGGTCCAAGAGGGTGTTGAGCATTGCCCGCGGCTCGAAGGCGACCGGCTTTCGGCCAGGCAGACTTTCCATCTTCATATGCCTGTTGCATTACGAACTTGCCAAAGTCGCCGAGCGACTCCGCGCTCATTGAGCGTCGGCGGGACCCTGAATTATGGCGAAGGCGTCCAGGGCATGTTGAGCGGCATCCGGTGTGTCGATGTTTGCGTCGTAGGTACAGGTGCGGTTGCGGCCGGTGAGCTTGGCTCTGTAGAGAGATTGATCCGCCCTGAGTATCAGCTCGAGCGCAGTCAGTCCATCCTCCGGGAAGGTGGCGACGCCGATGCTAATCGTGATATGCATCGTCTGGCTCGAGTCGGAGGTGGATGCCGGGAAGGGATAGGCTTCTACCGCGAGTCTGATTCTCTCAGCGACTTCGATTCCTTCTTCTTTAGAGCCGGGGACGAAAGCAAGGTACTCCTCGCCCCCATAGCGCGCAGCCCGGTCGGCGCTACCAATGGCCTTCCGGATGATATGGCCGACCTCCTTGATGGTCTGGCTGCCGACGAGATGGCCGCGGCCATCATTGACCCTCTTGAAGAAGTCCAGGTCCATCATGAGGACTGAGATGGCACGCAACTCGCTCCTTGGCCCAGCCTGAGTGACTTCGCGATCTATTTCGGCAAAGAGGCTCCTGCGGGATCTGAGTCCGGTCAGTTCGTCTCGCTGAGTCATCTGATGAAGCTTCTCCTGGAACTCGGCTTCAAACTCATCGAGGAGCGCGAACTTCAAGAGATGAGTGCCAATCTTGACCTTGTCGCCGTCTTGCAGAAGCTGTTGCGAAACCAGCCGAGTGCCATTCAAAAAAGTTCCGTTGGTGGAGCCGAGATCCCTGATGTAATACTCGAGGCAGTCGGCGCCGGCTTCCATGCGCGTTACTTCTGCGTGCTGGCGAGAGGCTATGTCGTCTCTCAGCACGATGTCGCCCTGCGAGCCGCGCCCTATCACCGTGTACTCTTTCTCGAGCAGCAAGGTCAGTCCAATCGATTGCCCCTGCAATACGACCAGGACCGGTCGCTTTGCGCCGGATCGGCGTACCTCGTTCAGGTCCAGCTTCAGAGTGTGTTCAGCATCGTTCACGGAAGTCACCTTCAGTGCGCCAAATATACCAACAACCCCCCGACTGCGCAATTGTTTAGTCTGCGGCAGGGGGAAATGCGAAATGCACAGTGTCAATTTGCCAAATGTGTCGCATTTCGCATTTCGCATTTCGCATTTCGATTCCGGAACCCGGTCCGGCACACCATCGTTAGAAAAGACAACGTGCTAAAAACTTAGCATTTTTTTCTTGACACGCGTGAACCTTGGTGCTAGATTTTTAGCACCTCGAATCGGGGATGGCCCTCGGGAAGCACGAGGCCGGAAGAAAATCAGGTTGGAAGGGATGTCTGGAATGACAAAGCAGTCTAAGTCGCACGAACACCTCAGCAGGCGCGAACGCCAGATCATGGATGTGATCTATAAGTTGGGACAGGCCACCGCCGCCGAAGTCCTTGGGGGCCTGCCCAGCCCGCCGGGTTATTCGGCAGTGAGGGCAATGCTCCGTCTGCTGGAGGAGAAGGGTTACCTTAGGCACGCCCAGGACGGACTTAGATATGTCTACTCTCCGACGCTGTCTCGGGAGCGGGCTCGGCAATCCGCCCTCACACAGATGCTTCAGACCTTCTTCGACGATTCTGCCGAAGAGGCTGTCGCCGCGCTGTTGAACATCTCTCGATCCAAGCTCTCTGATGAAGAACTGGAACGGCTAGCCAAACTCATCGACGACGCAAGAAAGGAAGGCCGCTGATGACTCTCGCATTCGAACCTACGTCGCTTTCAAACAACTGGGCGCCCTGGTTGAGCCTGTTGCTCGACTTCGCAATCAAAGGGACGGCTATCATCCTTGCCGCCGGCCTGTTGGTAGTCGTGCTGCGACGCGCCTCAGCAGCCACTCGTCATCTGGTATTGAGCTTATCCATCGCCAGCCTGCTAGCCCTCCCTGCCCTCTCCGTGTTGCTGCCGGTGTGGCGAATCTCGATATTCTCGACGCCCCTTGTTCAAAGCGCCGCCAGCTCATCTGCGCCTGGAACCGACACAGTCTCTCTTGTCACAGCCGAAGCAAAGCCTCGCACTCGCGCACTTGAGAATCGGAGCCCGGCTAACTCCTCACCGACGATGGTGGAAGCGCTCAGTCCGGCTGCTGTTTCGAAGGTCGGCGCGACCGAGCTGGCCGAAAGCAAGCTCGACGGGCCTTCGGCCTCGGTGAATTGGAGCGCTCTGTTGCTTGCAATCTGGCTCGTAGGAGCCTTCGGGGTTCTGGTGCGCCTGTTGATCGGGACTGTGCGCGTTTGGTGGCTGACCCGGAACGCTGATCCGCTCACTGATGCGCCCTGGGCCGACCTCGCAGAGAGCCTTTCGAAGAACCTCGGGTTGGATCAGCCGGTCACATTACTCAAGAGCAAGCGGGTTGCAATGCCCCTCACTTGTGGGGCCTTGAGACCGGCTGTGCTTATGCCCATTGACACTTTTGATTGGCCCCACAACCGCAAGCAGGTTGTACTGAAGCACGAACTGGCGCACGTCAAACGCAGGGACTGTCTGACGCAGATGCTGGCCAACCTTGTGTGCGCGTTCTATTGGTTCAATCCGGCTGTCTGGCTTGCCGCCAGGCAGCTTCGAATCGAACGCGAGCGCGCGTGTGACGACTGTGTGCTCGAATCGGGCACGAGGCCGTCTGAGTACGCCGACCACCTGCTCGATCTCGCGCGATCCTCCGGAAGTGCCCGATGCTCGACCTTCGCCGCTGTGGCGATAGCAAAGCGATCTCAATTGGAAGGCCGCCTGCTCGCAATCCTTGACCCAAGCGTCAGCCGCCTCCGCCCTAACCGAGCCAAATCGCTTCTCATCACAATCGCAGTTGTCGGCGTCGCCCTGCCGCTTGGAGCTTTACGACTGACTGCCCGAGCGAACGATTCGGTTCAGTTCGAGACTCGAGCGTCGAATCCTCAATCCGCTAAACCAGCAGGCGACTCCTATCCCGCGGAAAGGATCCTGGCTCTGGCGTCGACGCAACCAGTCGGATCGCCGCGCCAGGTCCACGGCGAAGTGAACGAACCTCAAGAAACCGGGCAATCGGCTAACGTAGGCGAAGCAGACGTGACACCAGGGACACCGGATGACAGTCCGTCACCCAGTCCGTCACCCAGTCCCGCTCTTGCACCTCAGGACGAGCGTGAAAACGCTCGCGCTGTCGAAGCCTTGCGCAACGCGTTGAAAGATGAGGATGCTCAGGTTCGCCATCAAGCGTTGATGGCCCTTGCGCAGCTTCACGACAAGTCGGCAGGAGAGGAATTCAAGTCAGCGATTAAGGACAAGGATCCCCACGTCAGGGCCCAGGCAGCCTGGGCTCTCGGATTGAACGGTGATGACAGCGCCATAGCGTTGCTCGTCTCGGCTTTGACAGATGAGAGCAATCAAGTTCGTTCACAAGCGGCCTGGGCCCTGGGACTGAAGGGCGATAAGAGCGCCGTTGAACCATTGATCGCAGCACTGAAAGACGCGGACGAAAACGTACGCTCACAGGCTGCGTGGGCGCTCGGTCTGAGAGGAGACAGTCGCGCTACCGGACCTCTGGCGTCCGCCCTCCAGGACCAGAGTAGCAACGTCCGTTCACAGGCTGCATGGGCGCTCGGACTCAAGGGCGGTAAGAGCGCTGTTGAACCGTTGATCGCGGCATTGAAAGACCAGGATGAACATGTACGCTCACAGGCTGCGTGGGCGCTCGGCCTCAAAGGCGACGGTCGCGCTGCCGAAGCTTTAATGGGCGCGCTCAAGGACCAGAGCAATCACGTCCGTTCACTGGCGGCCTGGGCGCTTGGACTCAAGGGAGATCATCGAGCGTCCGAAGCCTTGAGCGCGGCGATGAAGGACGGTGACCAACAGGTCCGCCGGCAGGCAGCCTGGGCGCTCGGGATGATCCTGATGAGGTCCGGCGAGGCCAGGGACTCCGATAGCGAAAAGGACGATGACGACGAGGACGACGACACGGATAACGACGGAGCGAAAGTGAGCACTGCCGCCAACGTCCATGTTACGACCGCGACCGCCGCTCGCATAGAACGGAAACTGAAAGCGACTACGCGCACTCGCATTGAACCTCGAGTCGCGACGGAGGTCACGACGACAACCAAGGCCCGCGTAGCACGCAAGAGTGTCGGCTCCGATCCGCCTAAGTAACTCTCACATCTCTCGACACAGCGAGCCGGCAGGCGTGTTAGCCCCGCAGGCCGGCTCGAATCACTCCCATCATAGTCGCCTGCCGCGCGGCAGGGAGGAGTTTCGCATGAAAAAGCTCGTAATGATGGCAACTCTGATTCTGGTTGGCTCTTTATCGGCGGCCTTGTATGCCTCGACAGTTGTTGGTTCGCGGATAACCCCGCCCACAATCCCGGCAGATCAACGCGAAAAGAGTGACGTGCAGGTCGATCTGACGGAGAAGATCCGCGCGCTAGATTCTACGGATCCAAGGGTGAGGGCGACTGCTGCCTGTGAGTTGCGGTCGGCCGGCAAGAACGCCGCGGCCGCGATTCCCGCGCTCGTGAGAATGCTCGTGGACGACACTCCCATCGGGTGGATTGACTGCGAGCGCGAGGGATCGTGGAGGCACGGTGAGGGCAACGTTGAAGAGAACTCTCCCGGAAAAGAAGCGGCCCTTGCGCTTGCGGCGATAGGCGACGAGGCGATCGAGCCGCTGATCAACCATCTGAGACACCCGGACTGGCGCGCGCGAAAGAATTCAGCCTTCGCGCTCGGTTTGATAAAGAACGCTCATACAGTCGAGCCTCTTATCGACTCGCTCAAAGATGCAAGCTGGCAAGTAAGGGGGCAAGCTGCGTGGGGGCTTGGGTTGAAGCACGACCAGCGAGTCGTCGAGCCTCTGATTGCCGCGCTCAAGGATGGAGACTGGCAAGTGCGCGCGCAGGCGTCGTGGGCGTTGGGACTTCAGGGCGACAGGCGCTCGGTGGAACCGCTCAGCGCGGCTTTGACCGACGTCAGCGATCAGGTTCGCGAACAGGCGGCATGGGCCCTGGGACTCAAGGGCGATAGCGGTTCAGTGGAACCTCTCATGTCTGCACTTCGCGATCAGAGCGCAAAGGTGCGCAGTCAGGCAGCGTGGGCGTTGGGTCTGAAGGGTGATAAGAGAGCCGTCGAGTCTCTGACGAGCGCATTGAAAGATGGAGACGCGAATGTTCGAAGCCAGGCGGCCTGGGCGCTCGGGCTGAAAGGCGACCACCGGGCAGTCGAGGCTCTCAACGCGGCGATGAAGGATGATGATAAGCAGGTGCGAAGACAAGCGACCTGGGCGCTTGGGATGATACTGATGAGAGACCCTCGCGCAGCGGACTCCAAGATAGATATCAAACTCGATAAGGATGGAGTTTGAGGAGTGATGCGTGATGCGTGATCCGTGGTAGAGGCAACTCAGGTGACCATCGCTATCCACAAGTATTCCGGGCATCCTGGACCTAGTCCTCAGTCACGTTGGTATTGATGGACGTTCGGGTGGTGTCCTGGTTTGCAATCATTCTCTGCGCCACCTCTGCGTTCTCCGCGTCTCTGCGGTGAATGCCCGGCAAAAACCTCACCGCCGAGGCGCAGAGAACGCCGAGATAGCGCAGAGAGGTGAAACCAGGACACCGCATCAACTCCAATATGACTTACTACTAGCCTCTCATCACTCAAAATCACTCGTCACTCGTCTCTTCCTCGGGTGCCGATAGCGCACAGCCAAGTCCCACAACCGAACAACCGCTCACCACCAGGTTCCATCGCCTGGACCAATAAAGGCCTTAAGCGTTGCGCTTGAGCCTCCTGTGCCGTGTGGCACGCGGATTGGTACCTATGTCCCGGGTAGCAAGAAACTCTTTGACGTTACTCGACACTTACTGCCCGAGCGAAGAATCTGACCGGTTCAGTCGCTCGTGAGTAAGTGGTGACCCTCCTCTTAATGAGTCGGTGCGCTCGCGACGGGCGCACCCTTTTTTTGCGCCTCTTCGAGTGACAACCTCGCAATTGGCTGATGCGGTCAGATCGATTCTTCTTCGCGTCTCGTGCCTTCGTGTCTCGGTGTTTGTGTTCCCCTTTATTGACGCAGCACGTTGGAGCGCCAATCGGAAAACAGAAACGCGCAACGAAAAACGAGAAATGCCCTCCGCTGGAGCTTTAAACAAACAGATGCGGCCACTATAATCCCGCTATGACTACTGCTTTGATCTATGACCCCGCGTATCTGAAACACGACACAGGCCATCATCCCGAGAGCCCGCTCCGACTGAAGGCCATACTCGCAGCACTGGAAGGTGATGATTTGTTATGGGCACGGGCGAAGAAGCTTCAACCTGTTGCCGCATCTGATGAGGACATCACTCGGTGTCATAGCACCCGCCTCGTAAAGCAGCTCAAAAGCCTTTGTGAACGCGGGGTCGCGTTCGTCGATCCGGATACAGTCTTGAGCAGCGACTCCTTCGAGGTCGCGCGTTTGGCGGCGGGCGCCGCAATCACCGCAGTCGATCAAGTCTTCAGCGGCGAGGCAGACAACGCCTTCGCATTCGTCCGGCCGCCTGGACATCATGCGACAGCCAACCGGGCGATGGGTTTCTGCCTGCTCAACAACGCGGCAATCGGCGCTCGATACGCACAGGCACGTTACGGAGCCGAGCGCGTCTTGATAATCGACTGGGACGTACACCACGGAAACGGAACCCAGGACATCTTCTATAAGGATGGGTCAGTCTTTTACTTCTCGACTCACCAGTACCCGTACTACCCTGGCACCGGGGCGTCGAACGAGAGGGGCGAAGGCGAGGGCGAGGGCACAACTCTTAACGTACCGCTGGCAGCTGGGAGTTCGGCGCGATCTCATCGTGAGGCCTTCACCGGCGCTTTGAAGGTGATTGAGCGTGATTTTCCACCCGACCTCATCATCATTTCGGCGGGATTCGACTCGAGACGTGGGGACCCGCTTGGCGGCTTGATGCTTGAGGACAGCGACTTCCGTGAGATGACCAAGGAAGTGATGGACATCGCCGAACGCTTTGCAACCGGGCGCGTGGTATCGATGCTCGAAGGCGGCTACAACCTGGAGACGCTGGGAGAGACCGTGAGGACGCACGTGACCGCAC
>JBGPFL010000217.1:0-7278 GCA_041483295.1 Blastocatellia bacterium
CCGGCGCGCACGCGGCCGAGCCTGTCTTCCTGCCCGAGTATCCTGGCATTATTGCCCGTCGCATGCTGAATCACTTTGAGCGGGTGAAAGCCTGCTTCCTGGTGCAACTCCAGCTCGCGTATCAGGCCGAAGCCATAGATCTGGTAAATGAAGCCCGCGTCATCGCCCGCGCCGATGAGGCCGCCGCGCTTCTCAAACTCACGCAGGGCAGACATCCAGATTCGATAGTTCTCCTTCCAATAGGCTTCATCGGTCGAGGACCAGCCGATGAAGTACGAACCGTGATTAGCCGCATTGGGTTTGAAATACTCTTCAAGTGTGGGGTGCAGGTACTCAGCAAACCAGGGCTGGGTCTGAGCCCGTTGGAGGTCGCGGCTTGCTTCATAGATGTCCAGCGTGGGAACCCACGCGACGTTAGCCTCGATCATCCCGTCAAAGACCTTCAGCAGCCGCTCGCTACTGGCCTCGCGCCACAGCCGCCCCGCATAGCGGAACCGGTCGGTCTCGTTGTTGTAGTTGTAGCTCGAAGGGAAGTTCTGGACCCGAGTTTCGATCGCGGCGTCAGGAATCCCGTACCAGTGCTCGATGCTCGTCGTGCCGAACTTGATGTCGTCCCAGGCATTCGTCTCTTCAACACCGACGTGATGGGCTATGCGCAATCCGAGCTTGTGCGCCTCATCCTCCATCGCGCCCATGATGTCGCGGTCGGTCCCAAGCAGCTTGATCCCATCAACACCGAGCTGTTTGAACTCGCGCACGCGACTGCGCGCCTCTTCGGCGTTGTGGGGCATAGGATTGGAGTTGAAGCGCGGGTAGACGAAGATGCGAGGAGCGGCGACTTCACCCTTGTTGCTCCGCTCGCGCAGAGCCAGGGTCTTCTTCGTGTCGCTGCCGACGTCGCGCACCGACGTGATCCCGCAGGCCAGCCATATCTTCAATTCGTAATCGAGCGGCTGCGGAATGCCTCCCCGCTCCTCTTGCACGTGCGCGTGAGCATTGATCAAACCCGGCAGCACGTACTTGCCGGTCGCGTCGATCTCGACGTCGCCAGCGGGGCGCTTCGCCTCGCCTCGCTGGATGGCAACAGGGTCGAGCGCGATAACGTCGGTAATGATGTTGCCCTCGACTACTATGTCTTTAGGTCCGGAGGCCGGCGTACCGTTGCCATCGACGACGGTAGCGTTGCGAATGACAAGTCGCGGGTAGCGCTTGCCGCTGGCAACCGGTTGCTTCTGCGACTGCGCGCCTGACGTCGAGGAAAGGAGCGCCGCCGTCGCGGCGATAAGAATAATAAGGCGCACTCGGGTAACGACACTTCGTTTAGTCATCGTGGGTTCCTCCGGCCGCCGCCTACCAGCGGCAACCTGCTTGAGAGATGGAGGCCGACCTGTCGCGCAGAATGCTAAAGGTGTAAACGGCGGGCGAGTATATCACAGCCGCGAAAAAACTTGCAGAGATAGGCTCGGGCGGGGCGCGGAATTGGGGTGCACGTCACGATTTTGCGCGAGAAGCCTGGGACAGCTTGACCGTCGCAAAAAGATTCTTCACCGCAGAGGCACGAAGGACGCAGCGCGACATGGGCCACAACCAAACCCCTGCGTTTCTCCGCGGTGGGAGCAATGAAGGACGGAAGAGCAACACGACGGACACGACGGACACGGGGAACACGGGGAACACGGGGAGCAACGAATGAAAATCAGAATAGCAAAATCGAGAGCCTGACCCCGTCAACTCTGAATTCCTTCTTCACTGCCACGCCGTCCGTGGGGAGTGCGCAAAGTTGTGACGCGCACCCCGCGGAATTGAGACTCCTTGCGGACGCGGCAACGTCGCTATATTCTCTACCAATCGGCATGAGGAGAAGAACTGAAATGGCTGACAAACATTTTATCCAGGGCAGCGGGATCATACCGGGATCGCCCATAGTCCTTTACCTTCATAGCCCGCGTGAGAAGATGTGGGGAGTGCTCTCTGAGCTGAATGTATCAGGGGTGTATATCCGGGGAATTGACCTGAACACATTTGACGACTGGACTCAGATGATAGTGCGTGGCGAACGGAACATTGGTCTGAGCCATGTTTTCGTGCCGATGTGGCGGGTCGAGCGCGTCACCCTTGATGAATCAGTCGATGACATCCAGTCCCTTGCGGAGAAGTTTCATCTCCGCGTTGGCATCACCATTGACGAATATCTCGCGGGTTGAGGATTCTTTCCGGCTGCAACGCCCCTTTCAGCCAGACCCGGGCCGGCGCTGTCAGTACGACGCTCATAACCGAGTAGCGGCGAACAACAGTAGTCCTCCTTAGCCCGGGGCTTACGATGCTTGAAGGTGCTGGAATATTTCCGGGTCGAGTTTGGCGGAATAGCCTATGTTGGTCAGCGTGATCTCCTGAACGAACTTGCCATCCTGCGTCATCACCCTACGGACAGGCACCAAAGTGTTTTGAACGACGCGGAGCGGCGTGTAGTAGTACGAGACCAGGTACTTTATAGGAGGCATCTCCGCTCCAAGCTTCAGTTCGTATTCCGCATGCAGGATGCGAAATGTCTTCGTGCTGATCCAGTACTTCGTCTTCTGGCCATCGGGCGTAGTCAATTCGACAACATTGGTCGCGATCCCCGTCCTGGTCTCAGCCTCTTTCAGCTCGATCTTGGATCCATCCTCTTTATATCTGAGCAGCGTCGTGTACTCGTGGGAGAGCAAGGCGCGAAATGCGGCTTCAGCTTCCGGCCGAGCGTTGGCGTACTGATCGTTTTGGGCTGACCAGACCGTCGCTCCGTTGAAGGCAATCACATATCGCACCGAGGGGGGTACGCCCTGTTTTCGGGCGGCTTCAGGAGTGTTTAGTTCGAGGTCTGTGCGCAACAGGTCGAGCCACGACTTCTCTTTTCGGATCGAGCGCAGGTGATAACTGCCGGTCACGTCGCCCTGGTCGGTTGTCAGCCTGATTGTGCCTTGTTCTGTAATGCTGGCGCGCGAAGTTTCCAGCCCCTTGCGCCCGCCGTACGCGAGGATTGCGAATTCAACCACTGCCTCAACAGCCGTAAAGCCGGGCTGCCCCGCCTTCGCCTGCTCTTGCTTCTTCTTGTCCTTTTCCAACTCCTTCGCCGAGGGCACCTTGCCCGTGTCTTTCTGCTTTATCTCCGGCGCCTCGATTGGCTTCTTCTTCTCATCCTGCACGCCTGCCGGAGTAGAAGAAGGGGGCAGCAGCGCTGCCAGGAGAACAAGGATCGCTGTGGCCCTCTGGGCCGAGCGAATGCCAAGGGTCGTTCGTTGAAGCGTGAGCAAATTAGGAGCCTCCATTTCTGAACCTCGAGGTTGGGCGCGACCAACCGTTTACCATGACACGAGCCGCTTGATCCGCAATTGTAACATGGCGGCGGCAAAGGATGGGAGTGTGGGACAAGGGGAGAGTGGGAGATTGGGAGAATGGGAGAGTGGGAGAGTGGGAGAATGGACGTAGGGGAGAGGTTACCAAGATGCTCGGCAGCAACGACGACACTCCACTCACCCACTCACCCACTCTCCCACTCTCCCATTCTTCCCATCCGGCGCGATGGTTGCACCACTTCTGAGCCGTGCTATAGAATCTGGCGTCAGAATCGACACGCAGGGGGAATTCATGAGAATCGGCTTGCTCGTGGGCCGCGAAGCGACTTTTCCGCAGGCGCTGATCAACGAGATCAACGGGCGGAACAAGGGCGTAACTGCCGAATACATCAAGCTCGGCGGGGTGCGAATGGCCGAGAAGTGTGAATACGAAGTCATCGTCGACCGCATATCACACGAAGTTCCATTCTACCGGTCTTATTTGAAGAGCGCGGTGCTATCGGGAACCAAGGTCATCAACAACCCATTTTGGTGGACCGCCGATGACAAGTTCTTCAACTACTCGCTGGCAACCTATCTCGGAATTGCGGTACCAAGGACGATCCTCCTGCCACAGAAGGAGTACAAGCAAGGGGTAGTCTCGGAATCGCTTAGAAACTTGAAGTACCCCCTTGATTGGGACGAGATCGTCGAGCAAGTAGGGCTGCCGGCCTTCATCAAACCCTACGATGGCGGCGGCTGGCGCGGAGTGTCGAGGGTGAGCACCAGGCAGGAATTGATGGAGAAGTACGATGCGAGCGGCACCGACTGCATGGTTTTGCAGCAAGCGATTCCGTTCGATCACTATGTCCGTTGCTACTGCATCGGAAAGAAGGACGTTTGGCCGATGGCTTACGATCCGATCTTTCAGCGATACCTCGTGGTGGACAATTACCTCGACAAGAAGACCGACGAGCGAGTGAGGCGCGAAGCGTTGTCGATCAATGAGGCGTTGGGCTACGACATCAACACCGTCGAATTTGCAATCGTAGACGGCATTCCCTATGCGATTGATTACATGAATCCGGCGCCCGATGCAGACTGGTGGTCGGTAGGCTCGGTCTATTTCAAGTGGCTTGTAGACAAGGTGGCCGACCTCGCGATCGAAACGGCCCTTCACGGCGAACCGACTCTTGCATTTCACAGGTGGGATGAGTTGCTGAAGAACGACATCAAACGCCCAAGCCTGGATAAGCCAGCGGGCGCGAGGTAGGAGCGCATGAGCAGCCGCGCGGTGGACGCCTACAACGCCTTGATAGAGGGCAGGCAGGATTTGCTCGATGAGTCCCGCTCGTTCCTCCTCGATCGCTTTCGCGAAGTCCGTCTGATCTTCGGTGGAAGAACACTGTCTCCATATCTGAGGCCTCATTTTGTCACGCGTGACGATTGGCAGCGAATAACGAGAGCCTGCGAGACGATCTGGGGCGCGATCCAGAAGATCGGGACAATCGCACCGCAAAATCGAGTCATGCTGGAACAGATCGGCTTGACCGATGGCGAACGTGAACTCGTTGCGATCGATCCCGGCTACGGCGATGTTTCTGTTACCTCGCGGCTCGATTCGTTTCTGGCAGGCGAGCGCTACTCTTTTGTCGAGCTGAACGCCGAGTGCCCGGCGGGTATCGCCTATCAGGATGTCGCGGCGGAGATTTTTTGCGAGTTGCCGCTGATTCGTGACTTTATGCGGACTAACCGGGTGACGCCGATGTACTGTCGCGACAAGCTGCTCGCTTCACTACTTGCAATCTACGAGCGAGTGCGGGGAAAGGGCGGCCGTCCTAACATTGGTATAGTCGACTACAAGGGTCTCCCGACCCAGAGAGAATTTGAACTGTTCAAGGAGTACTTTGAGGGTAAGGGCTTTGAGACCACAATTGCCGACCCCCGCGAGCTTGAGATGAGGGAAGGGAAGCTCTTCTCCGGCGACTTCAGAATCGACCTTGTTTATCGGCGCGTGCTAACGAACGAGTTGCTCGAAAAGATCGATGAGTGCCGGGCGCTGGTCCACGCCTACAGGACAGGGGCCGCGGTGTTTGTGAACTCGTTTCGAACCAAGTACGTGCACAAGAAGATGCTGTTTGGCATCCTGACCGATGAGCAGCATCAGCATCACTTCAGCGATGCCGAGCGCACGGCGATCCGAAATCACATTCCCTGGACTCGCAAGCTGAAGAACACAAAGACAACATATCGGGACGCCACCGTCGATCTGCTCGAGTACGTAAGATCAAGTCGCGACAAGCTTGTGCTCAAGCCCAACGACGACTACGGCGGGCATGGAATCTATATCGGATGGGAGACCGATGAAGCCGGATGGGACCAGGCAATCGAGGCGGCGTTGGCCGGCGACTACCTGGTTCAGGAGCGAGTGAGCACGGGGCGGGAGATCTTTCCGTTCGTGAACGAGAAGGAGGGCGGGGTCCAGATGATCGAGCAGCTTCTGGACATCGATCCCCTTCTATTCTTCGGCAAAGTCGGGGGCGGATTTACCCGGCTCTCTTCATCTTCTCTTGCTAACGTGACTTCGGGCGCGGGCATGGTGCCCACAATGATAGTCGAGTGATTTTGGATTTGTCCGTTGTCAGTGGTCCGTGGTCCGTAGCTAGGACAACGGACAACTGACCACAGACAACGGACAAATCCGCAATCGGAGGGGGTGTTTGCGATGGCTGACTTCACGATCGGAATCGAAGAGGAGTTTCAGATCATCGATCCTGAAACGCGTGAGCTTCGCTCGCGCATAACCCAGATAATTGAGGAAGGGCGAATGATCCTCGGCGAGCAGGTCAAGCCCGAGATGCATCAATCGATGATCGAGGTCGGCACGGCCATCTGCAACAACGTGCAGGAGGCGCGGGCGGAAGTGATTATGCTTCGGCGGGCCGTGGCCGAGCTTGCGACAAACAATGGCCTGCGCATCGCCGCGGCTTCCACGCATCCCATCTCGAGTTGGAAGGACCAGAAGATCACGCCCGACCTGCACTACGAACAGTTGATCGACGAAATGCAGTTCCTCGCCCATTCACTGCTGATCTTTGGAATGCACGTACATGTCGGGATCGAGGACCGCGAGTCTCAGATACACATCATGAACGCCGCTCGATACTTCTTGCCTCACATATTGGCGCTGTCGACCAGTTCGCCTTTCTGGATCGGAACGAATACGGGATTGAAGAGTTATCGCTGTGAGATCTTCAAGAAGTTCCCTCGAACCGACATTCCTGACTACTTCAGCTCCTGGTCCGAGTATGATAACTACGTCGCTCTTCTGTTGAAGACCGGATGCATCGACAAGCCGAAAAAGATATGGTGGGACATACGGCCGCATCCGACTTTTCCGACTCTGGAGATCAGGATTTGCGACCTCCCTTCAAAGGTCGATGAGGTGATCGCACTCGCTGCGTTGATCCAGGCCATCATCGTCAAACTGCACAAGCTCTATAGTAAGAACCTCGGCTTCAGGCTCTACCGCCGCGCGCTTATTCAGGAGAACAAGTGGCGCGCGGTGAGGTGGGGGCTTGATGGCAAGCTGATCGACTTCGGCAAACAGAAAGAGGTGCCGGTTCGAGATTTGATCCTCGAGTTGCTTGAATTCGTGGACGATGTTCTCGACGAATTGGGAAGCCGAAAAGAGATCGAATACATTCATACAATTATGGCAAATGGCACCAGCGCAGACAGGCAGTTGGCCACATATGAGCGAACTGGCGACTTGAAGACCGTAGTCGACCAGCTCATGGACGAGACTGTCGAAGGGGTTATGTGATGCGTTTCGCGTTCGGATGAATACAAAAAAGAGGGGAACGAGAAATCGTGCCCCTCAATGACAACGTTTAGGCCCCCCTTGTGAATCCAACCGGTGTCACGTTTGCTTGCTCTGCCGCAATCGTAAATAATGATCGAGGAA
>JBGPFL010000218.1:0-7264 GCA_041483295.1 Blastocatellia bacterium
GCTTATCAGGACACCTCAACCACGAACGATCCTGGTGGCAGACTGATTCAGTTTGTCCTCCGCTTCAACTTCTAATCCCTGCTTGCGGGGGTCGAGAATAATGGGAGCGAGCTAATAACTCGCTCCCATTCGTCTTAGGAGAAGAAACGTGAGATTAAGATGGCCGGGCACCGTCCTCCTGCTGATCTTCATGGCAATCGAGGCGACGGCAGTCCAGAGGGGCATCAGAGGACAAGTGTTCCTGCCTAATGGATCGCCCGCGGAACGGATTACTCGTTTCACACTCTCATACGAAAACGGTCTGCGGCAGGAGTACTATTTCACCGATTCGCATGGACGACTCGCTATTCAACAAGACATAGCTACTCCCTACACCATTACGGTCGAAAGCGATGGCGAAACCTACGACACCACGAGAGTGACCTTCTATCCGCCTTCTTCAGGCAACTACATAGTGGTCAACCTCAGACCACTGGCAGCCCCGCGCCCCTCCGTGCCCGGCGTCGTCGATGCAGGCCGGCTCGACCAGAGCATCGCGCCGAAGGCCAGGGAAGCGTATGACTCCGCGCTCCCCCTCCTGCAGTCCCAACAGTACGAGCCGGCGATAGAGTTGCTCACCCAGGCCGTTGCGCTGCAACCCGACTACTTCAATGCGTTCAATGATCTCGGCGTTGCCTACATGAAGACCAACCAGCTCGATCGAGCGGCGGAGGCGCTCCGGCGCGCCATAAAGATCAATAATAAGGTCTACCTGCCTCAGTTGAACCTCGGTGTCATCCTGAATCGCCAGCGTAAGTATCAAGAGGCGGCCGAACTCCTCAGCAGGGTTCAACGCAACCATCCCGAAGTCCCCTCCATTCACCCTCCCTTGATTGAGGCTTTGATCGAAGCAAAGCTGTGGACTCGGGCAGAAGACGAATTACGATTGGCGCTGGCGGTCAAGGGCGCCGACGTCGTCGACCTGAAGATCAAGCAGGGTGCGGTAATGATGAGGCAGGGGAAGTTCACTGGGGCGGCTAGTGTCCTTCGCGAAGCGGTGGCCGCCGAGCCTGACAATGCACTCGCTAATTTGAATCTCGGAGCCGCGCTCCACCAGACTGGTGACCTTGGTGAGGCCGAAAGATCGTTGCGGCGAGCATATGAGCTTAAGGGCTCCACTATGGCTGGCGCCCAGTTGCTCCTCGGCCAAGTCTATCATCAGAAGAAAGACTATCCCAAAGCCGTCGAGGCATTCGAGACTTATTTGCGCGATCTTCCCAATGCTCCTAACCGGGACCAGGTAAACGAGGCTATCCGCCGACTGCGCGAGGCCATGAGCCGGAAGTAAAAGCTCGTTTCGCGTTTCGCGTTTTGCGTTTCTCGCTACTAGCTTCCCGGCAAGGCGACGTAGCCGGCGTGGCTCGATCAGACGCCCCCATCGATCCCGAGGGGGTTAGCCTCCCTCCTCCGTAGCGCGCGGATCGACGATGACGGTCGCCGTGTCTCTCTCAAAACTCGGGAGGTGGAACCTGAACAACAGCGCACCGGCCAGACACAAGACGCCACCCACGGCCACCGTATGCGCGGCGCCGATGCGCGTAGCCACTGCGCCGGCCAGGAGGCTGCCGAAAGGCGTCATGCCCATCAGGCTCATCGTGTAGAAGCTCATAACACGTCCTCGCATTCGATCCGGCACCATGGTCTGCAGAAGCGTGTTCGATCCGGACATCTGGAGCATCAGGGTAAACCCGCCCGGAACCAGGAGCGCGATCGAAAGGACAAGGTTGGTGGAGAAAGAAAAGAGCACGAGCAGTATTCCAAAAGCAGCAACGCTCAGGGCCACCACACGCCCGAGCCCTCTGGCGCTCGGGCGGGCAGCAAGAGTTAGCGCCCCGGCGAGCGCCCCCAGGCCACCGGCGCCCAGCAGGAGGCCCATTACCCGCGCACCGCCGCCGAGAACCTGACTGGCGAAGATCGGCATCAGGACCACGTAGGGCAACCCGCACAGGCTGACCAGAGCCACGAGTAACAACACTACGCGAACGGGCTTGGTGCTCCGTACGTAGTCGAATCCCTCGATGAAGTCGGACAGCGCCGAGCCATCAGGCCGTTGCGCCTGCCCGCCGCTGATTCGCATCGCAAGCAGCCCCACAATGACTCCGGCATAGCTCAATCCGTTAATCAGAAAGCACGGGCCCTCACCGAGCCACGCCACGATCAAGCCGGCGATAGCGGGGCCTATTATCCGAGCGCCATTGACCATTGTCGAGTTCAGCGAGATAGCGTTCATCAGGTCTTGCTTACCGACAAGCTCGACCAGGAACGACTGGCGCGCCGGCAAATCGAATGCATTGATTATGCCGAGCACCACGGCCAGCGCGAGTATTGCGTTGACAGTCACATGCCCGCTCAGGGTGAGCCAGGCAAGGAGTAAGGCCTGAACCATCGATGCGACCTGGGTGAGGATTACGATGCGGTGGCGGCTGTGGCGGTCGGCTATAACGCCGGCGAGCGGCGTGAACAGGAAGACAGGCACCTGGCCCGCAAATCCGGTCAGCCCCAGCAGCCATGCAGACTCCGTGAGGCGGTAGACAAGCCAGCTCTGGGCCACACTCTGCATCCAGGTGCCGGAGAACGAAATGAGCATTCCGAAGAAATATATCCGGTAGTTACGATGGCTCAGCGCCCGGACCGTCAGGCGGGCACGCTTAGTTCTCGTTCTGTCGTTTGATATCAACCTTCCGCTCTTGCCTCCGGGGCCGGCCCTGAAAGACTTGATTCTACGTTGCCGGCACGGGGGCGCTCAAGCCTGGTTCTGAAAACGGGGCGGTGCAAGTCGTCCCACCCTTGACCGTGAAGGCACCCTGTCGGAGAATCTATCCCGATGTCGAAAGAGATTATTGCGGAGCTTGTCGACCTCGCCTGCCAGATCGAGGAGCAGCTAAAGTTCTACGCAGAGATCGGAGTCGACGATATAGGCGGGGCGGGTGTCAAGGTAGAAGTGGCTCCTGCAGCTAATCTCGAGGTGGGCGGTCTATCCAGCGTCGCTGAGGCTCCGGGTCAGCTCGATCACACGACCACTCCCGTTCGTTCGGAGCATGTCGTCGAAGAACGCATTCCCGTTCGAGGAGCAGGAGCGGAGCAGTCGAGCCTGTTTGTAGAACCCGCGGCTCGGCCGGCCTACCGATCAATGCCTTCAGCGGCGCCCATCCTTACGTCGAGCGACCCGTCGCTTGAGGCCATACGGCAGGAGATCGGCGACTGTGTGCGATGCAAGCTGCATGTGGCCCGCACCAACATCGTCTTCGGCGAGGGTAACCCGGAGGCGAAACTCGTGTTTGTTGGCGAGGGACCCGGAGCCGATGAAGATGCCACGGGGCGCCCCTTTGTCGGCAGGGCCGGGCAGCTACTGAATAAGATCATCGAAGCGATCGGCTTGAGGCGCGAGGACGTCTACATCTGCAATGTCGTGAAGTGTCGTCCCCCCGGCAACCGAACGCCCGAACGAGATGAGGTGGCAACCTGCGAGCCTTTCCTCTTCCGGCAGTTGGCCTTCATCCGCCCAAAAGTCATAGTGGTGCTCGGCCTGCCGGCGTTTCAGTGTCTGCTCAAATCAAAGGACAGTATGACAAGATCGCGCGGCGAGTGGCGCGAGTGGAATGGCATCAAGGTTATGCCGACTTTCCATCCTGCTTATCTATTGAGATCTCCCGAGAAGAAGCGCGAGACGTGGGAAGACATGAAGAAGGTAAGAGATTATCTGGCCGCTCTGACCGATTGAATTTCGATTGCGCTATCGCGCCGGCAAGACACACCTACAGCTCATCCGACCGGGACATGGGTCAGAGATTCGAAACGATGCGAGAGATTTGCCTGCTAGGCGAGGGGCGCATGAGCGTGCGCGGTAGAAGCGCGCATCCTCAAGAAACAATCACGACAATATACCGGTCGCCCCTGCGTCGGTCTAAATGGAACAGTCGTCTCAATGCCGCAGAGGGCGCACTTCACAGTCACCTCAACGCGTTCGCGCGGAAAGGCGTGCCCGAAAGTCTGCATGTTGGCTGCGATTCGTTCATTCTTTCTCAGCTTGCACGGCTTGCATCGCTTCGGCTCGTTCTTCAGTCCCTTATCGGCAAAGAACAGTTGCTCCCCGGCAGTGAATATGAATTCCTCATCGCAATCTATGCACCTAAGTAGCTTATCCTTGTACTCGTACACAGTGGGCCTCCTGATTGGCTGCATCTGGGATTCGGCATTAAGCGGACATCAGGACTGGCAGCAACAAGTTTCTTGCTCTTTCTACTTGTGAGCTTATTTATTAAGGGGTCCCGGCTTCAATACTACCCGAAGAAACTTCTACCCCCCCCGATTTCTTGTTCGTTGCAACCATGATCGTTTACCCGCTACTTTTAGAACATCATTCCGACACCTAAACATCCCACCCTTACAATCTGCCTGCCATTATCGCCTTTCTAGGAATGCTGTCAAGGCAATTTGTGGACAACGTCACAGCCTGTTTGCTTGTTCGGTGCGCTCGAGCGGATCCTTGCACCACCGGACATCCGCCACGTTCCAAACACTCTTAGCAGCCCGCCGCGCGAATTAATTATTGACTTAGTCGTTAGACTTTGGTAGTTTGCGGTCAGACTCGTCGTTGTGCCCCTAGGTGTCGTTTCCTGGTTCCCCTTTCCAATTCGTAAGGAGTGGCAATGAGAGAGTCAATCCGTGTCGCCCTAGTACTGATAGTCCTCGTATTTCTGACATTCTTCAAAACAGCTTCAGCGCAGCAGGGACCTGGCAAGTCCGAACCCGTTGCGAGGGAGGCCGGCATGTACTGCACCGGGTACATTTCCGAGGTTTCACCCCGCACCGACCTTCAGGTGGTTGGCGCCGAGAAGGAGAATGAGAAAGACGGCTATAGTCAGGGTGACGTCGTTTATCTGAATAAGGGCCGCGAAGCCGGCGTACAATCCGGAGGAGTCTATTACATAATTCGGCCACTCGGCGCGGTCAAACATCCGTTCACCAAGAAGAAGGTTGGCTATTTCGTTCGAGAGCTCGGTATGCTGCGAGTAACCGAGGTGCACGAGAGGATCTCAGTAGCCGAGATAACTGTCTCATGCGACCCTATAGAGTTCGGAGATGTGCTGAAACCGTATGAGGCACAAACAGCTCCAGGGGCTCAGGATTTGCGACCGCTTCCCAGATACAGCGAAGGCTCTTCGGGACTGACCGGCCGAATAATCATGTCTCCGATCTATAAGGAGTACCTGTCAGCCAATCAACTTGCCTTCATCGACCTTGGCAACCGTCAGGGCGTTCGCGCCGGCGACCACTTCACCATTTACCGCAAGATCACTCGAGGCGAGGGCGTAGCGAAAATTGCGGGAGACGACATAGTACAACAACGTAGCGGCGGATACGGCAGCGAGCGCTATCGGGGCGGTGACTTCTCGTCCGGCGCCCCGCGCGAGCCTCGCGACAAAGTTCGACGCGCGCGGCCGGCTTTGCCTCGCAAGGTTATGGGCGAGCTCGTCGTGTTAAAGGTCGAAAACACGGCGTGTATCGCGCTCATTACACGGACCGTCTCCGAGGTTAATATTGGCGACTTCGTGGAACGAATGAATTAAGAGCCTACCCATCAATCTCGAAAGAGCCAGGAGAGCGGGCGCCTGCCGCTCTCCTGGAATCGCACTCTCTCCTCCAGGATCCTTCCTTCCTGCACGTTGTCACTTTTCCTGGCGCGGCCCAGCGTCTATAATATGCCTCGTTCAAACTTCCATGGGGGGTAAAGATCAAATGCCGCTGAAGAGCAAAATCATTTGTACACTTGCAGGAACGTGTCTGCTGGTTGGCGTGCTCGCAACACGGACCCCCGCAAATCTGGGCCCGCAGGATGATAAAAGCAAGAATGCAAAAAAGAAGAAGGACGGTGATAAGGCCAAAAAAGGAGACTCCGACGGCGCCAGAGATCCTCATCCGATCTTGTGGCAAGAGGCGACAGATATCGAAAGTCGTGACCTCTTTTATGGTCCCGGCGGTCGTGAAGCGGCGCCGGATCCCTCGGACAAGTTCAAATTCGTTCGCCGCTCGTCGTCCGGCACTTCCGAAAAGATCGTCGTGGACGACAACAAGGGCCGCAGTTGGACGGTGAAGTTTGGGGCTGAGGCGAGGCCCGAGACAGCGGCGTCCCGAATCGTCTGGGCCGTCGGATATCACGTCGACCAGGACTACTTCGTCAAGCGCACCCACATCGAAGGTCGGGGCGGCTTCGACGTATGGGATGTAAGATTCGAGCGGCGAGATGACGGTTTCAAGGAGGTTGGTCTCTGGGGGTGGGCCACGAGCCCATTCAACGGCAGCCGAGAGCTTCAGGGACTCAAGGTCTTGATGGCCCTGCTCAACAACTGGGACCTCAAAGACGTCAACAACAAGATCGTGCAACCGAACAAGTCGAGCGGAGGTGACCGCAGCGAGCGCATTTTCTACGTCGCTGACCTGGGAGCAACCCTCGGCTCCACCGGCTCCTTCTTCCACAAACTCCCGTTCTTTGGGAGTGCACCGGCGGGATCCAAAGGCGTCCCTGATTCATATGCCAGGCAGGTTTTTATTGACAGCGTGAGCGGAGGGCACGTGCATTTCCATTACGAGGGTAAGAATCCGAAGGTGCTCGAAGGAATCACGGTGGAGAACGCTCGGTGGATGGGTGACCTTCTGGGCCGCCTCTCGGATAAGCAACTCTCTGACGCCTTCCGAGCAGGCGGCTTCACTGACAATGAATCAGCCACCTACGTCCATGCCACTCGGAGCCGGATTGATCAGCTCAGGGCTTTGAAATAGGCGCTTGGTAGGGAGCGATGATCGAGGAGTCGCAACCAGGTTTTCGCCGGATCAGGAACTACTTACGCTGCAAAGGCGTTCTTGGATACGGCGAGGCCGTGCGGCTTGCACATCACACCTCGCCGTTCCGGGCGAACCATAGATCTCTCGGCGCCACGAAGGGCGAGAGAAGGTGCAGGGTCACCCCCTCAAGGACGGGCCTGTGCACGACAAAGCTCCGTCTATGAGCCAGAAAAGCGCAGGGAGCATCTTCGAGCAGCAGTCGGGTTACCTCCCCGTAAATCTCCGCTCTTACATCCCGGTCCATCACGGAGCGAGCCTGATCGGTCAGGCGGTCGAGATCTTCGTTCGTGTAAGTGCCAATGAAGAGATCCCGATTCCTGGAATGAAAAAGAACATAGGTGAAATTGTCAGGGTCGGGATAATCCGCAAACCAGTCCCGGCC
>JBGPFL010000219.1:0-7247 GCA_041483295.1 Blastocatellia bacterium
ACAACTGACAACGACAACTGACAACTGACTACACAAGCGGATATTCGGCTCGCATCCTGTGCCTGTACTTTTGAAGGACCTTGTGGACCTGGCGCGGGCTCACTTTTCCTATGCGGCCGGCGATGCTGTAGTGGAGCCCGTGTTCGGGAGGAGCCGGCGCGGCCAGATACTCCATATAGGCGTCGAGAATCTGTTGCTGAACCTCGGTCGGCGGGTCAGGGACAACAGCAAAGGTCCGTTCGTCATCGTGAAGCACGTCCAGCCACCTGAGCACCTGCCAGCGAGTTATGTATCCCAATTGCTCGGCGATCTTTGCGGGCAACTCGGTTAGAGGATAATGTCCCCTCTGCAACTCTTCCCAGTAGAGTTTCTCGATCTCAAACAGTTGCTGGCGATTCGGGTTGGGAGTGGGCGATTTCTCGTATTCAGCCATCGACCATTCGCGGATCAGCTTCATGACCTGCTTATATGCCAGTCCGAGGGCCACGCTAATCGCGCGACGGCGTCCTCCTTCGGGTCTGTGCCCGCTTTCGACGAACCGTTGATACATCTCGATCGCGCGGCCCTTCTGTTCCTCGGCGACAGTCGCCTTCCCCTGTGTGATGTCTCGAATGACGTCGGCAACGAGCTGCCGCTTGACCCAGAGCTTGCCGGCGATTTGAGAGTGGACTTCGCGCAACGGGACCGAACCGTCCGAGTACTCCTGCTCGAAGGTCTGAGTGATGCGGCGTCGGACCTCCGGCGTCAACACGGCGGCCTTCGAAGAGCGCGGAGGTCTCGCTTTCGGCGCCGGAACAGGATGGCCGGGAAAGCTGCTCGCCGGTTTAGGTGCGAGTCGCGGAACGTGGGTTGGAACCCTTGCCTCCGCGGGTACGTGTTTGACGACTCTTCTCTTTAGGCACTTCAAGCAGTGAGTAGCCTTGCGATCGGGGGAGAAGAACGTGGCGTTGCAGACCGAACAGGTCCGGCGAAATTTCATTCCACTCATAGTCGTTTTGATAGTGTAATTTCGCGGCGGTGAAAGTTCAACCCTAAGTGCGTTTCTCGTTTCTCGTTTCTCGTTTCTCGTTTCGGGTTAGCATTTGTCGTATGTCTATTTCGCTTTGGGTAGCTTGCGTTCTGGCGCGTGGCATTCCCACCGGTTCAATCGCACTAACGTTGCCCCCGCCAAACGCGAAACGAGAAACGCTTTTCATATTTCGGTCAGCGCTTCGATATCCAGAATTGGCACGCGCCGTCCGCTGTCTTTGAAGTAGAGGCTCGCCGGCCACATGCTCTTCTGTTCGCTTCTCGTAGGGGGATCAGATCGCCGCTTGCGGTCGGGCCGTTTCCGGATGCTTCTGGGCGCGAGCGCCACGACTCCGTCAACCCGGTCGGCAAGAAGCCCAAGCTGAGCCTCACCCTTCAGGAGAATCAGCCTTCGCCGCTCCGCCTTCTGGTTCGCGCCCAGGCTCAGATCCATTACCAGGGTAATTCGGCCGCGAACACTGGCGACGCCAACCATACCATGAGGGGGCGCCGGCAGAGGAGATATCCGAGGACAGAGGACAACTCCCTCGGTCTGGTCGACCGCGACAGAGAAGACTTCGCCGCCGATGTCGAATTTCAAAACCGAAAGGACCTCGGGTCTGTCTTCTGGTGCATTGGGAGCGGCCGCTTGCGGCGATAGCCCCGCAAGCGTAAGGCCCACTCTTCGATCCGCTGATTCACTATATTTCGGCATAAAAGAGCCGTTGCTCGTTGCTCGTTTTCTGTCGCGGCGGACTCAAGCAGGAACTACACACCGTAAGCGAAAGAACGAGAAACGAGGAACGAGAAACGTTTAAACTCTGAAGCTCCGGAACAACAGCAAGCTCGGCAGGTCGAGTACGAGGGCTACGTCGCCACCCTCGAGATCGACTGCGCCAACGACTCCTTTTATTCTGCGCCCGAGCGAACCAAGGGACTTCACGATTATCTCACGCTGCGCCTCGAATGCCTCGACCGCAATCGCCGCATGCCGGTCCATAGATCGAACGACAAGAACCGGAACGCGTGGGGGCGTTGTCGATTGGTTCGCCCCCGACTCCCGCTGCAGGGAATCCCCGTTTCCACCACCCTCGTCATGATGATGGAGTAGCCGCGCCCCACCCAGTCCCAGAAGGTAGCCCAGCTCGATCAGAGGGGTAGAAGCGCCACGCCACTCGATTCTTCGCCTGCCATCGCGGCCAAGAATCTGGTTCGGCGCAACGTAGACCAGTTCGATAATCTGGCCAACATTGATCGCATAGCGCCACTCGGCCACTCTTACGATGAAGGCCGAGATCATGACCAGCGTCGTAGGGACCGCAAGCTCGAAGCGCGCGCCTTTCCCCTGCCGAGACGTTACTCTAATCTCGCCCCCCAGCTCGTGTATGGCTCGTTCCACCGCATCGAGCCCGACACCTCGCCCCGACACGGCCGACACCTGATCGACGGTTGAGAAGCCGGGCCGGAAAATCAGGCGCAGAGTCTCCTCTTCGCTCAACTCGTCGGCGCCGCCAATGGCGCCTATTTCAATCCCCCGGCGGCGCACCTGTTCCGGATCTATCCCTCGCCCGTCGTCTTCGATGGCGACGATCGCTCTCGTGCCTTCGATTCTACCCTCGATCTTGATCTTCCCTCGCACCGTCTTTGCCGCCAGCCGCCGCTCTTCGGGCAATTCAAGGCCGTGATCGATGGCGTTGCGAAGCACGTGGTAAATCGGATCGGCTATGTGGTCGACTATCATCTTGTCGAGTTGAGTTCCGCGCCCCTCGACCTCGACCGATGCCAGCTTCCCGAGATCACGCGCCAGACGGCCCGCCAGCCGAGCCGCGCGCGTGAAGGTCTGAGCCAGCGACACCATACGGAGTTCGACCAGTCTCTCTTCCAACTCAAGGAATTCCCGCTCGAGCCGGCGCGCACTCACGCGGAGATCGAATCGCTCGCGGGCGCCGAAGCCTGCGGCGATCAGGAATCGGTCGGTCATAGACGACAGCCTCTGCGTCTCGATAGCGATCTCGTGCGCCAGACCTGAAAGTTCATCGATCTGAGAGAGGTCGACGCGCACGCTGGGCGATAGGGGTCTAAGCGATTCCTGAGAGAAGGTCGGCGGAAGCAAGGCGCCTGGGTCGTGGGTAGGCGCGCGCAGGATCGTCTCTTTGGTGGCGGCTGCTCGCTTCGGTTTGCGTCCCGCAGCCATGATCGCCTGCCCTGCGCGCCGCCAGGTAGAACTACCCAGGCGCGAAACCCGGCAACGATAGGGTTCGACCGTGCGCTTGAGTTCGACGTCTTTCACCTTCGTTGCAAAGAGCAGATTGAAGGCAACGGTCCCCTCCGCCGAGGACTCTCCGGGCAGAGTAGCGATGAGTTCTCCGAGGTCGGCGAGCCTCGTGGTCAGGGAACGATATCGCTTCTCCAGCACGCCCGTTTCAAACTTGACCCAGACGGAGTAGAGCGATCTTCCGGCGCCAAGGTTCTCCTTTATCCGGTGCAACTCAAACTCTGAGAGGAGCTGCCGGTCGCGATCGGAGAGACCTAATGATTTCAACTCCGCGGACTCCGCCCTCGCGGATCCCAGCGGCCGAGCCGCGATGCTTGCGAGAAGGTCCCTCAAACTCGCGCCATCGTCTTCGCTTGCATCTCCGCGCGTTGCAGCTCCTACGAGCGCGGCCAGACCTGACCCTGCTTCTTGAATGAGCGCCGCGGTTTCTCTGTCGAGATCGAGCTTGCCCAGTCTCAAGCTGTCCAGAATGTCCTCGAACTGATGGGCGAGCGACTGCACATGAGTCAGGCCCATCATGCCGGTGAGGCCCTTCAGTGAATGAACGGTGCGAAAGACGTTATTGATGAGATTGACATCGGGTCTGGCGGGCGAGGCCAGGGCAAGCAAGTCGAGGTCGGCCATAAGCGAGTCCAGCAACTCTTCGGACTCGGAGAGATACTCACTCAATAGCGGCTTGTCTTCAATCATAACGAGGTGCGTTTCTCGTTTCTCGTTGCTCGTTGCTCGTTTAGCGTTTAGCGTTTAGCGTTTAGCGTTGCAAACGCAAAGAGTGTTGGTTCCTACTCTTTCCCACTGTCTTTCTCGTACTGCATCTCCTCAATCCGAACCGCCACGTGAAGTGGTGCCGCGAAACGACAAACGAGCAACGAGCAACGAGAAACGCTTTCTATGTGCTGCCGGCCATCGACGCGCTCTGTCCGGTGTCGAGGTCCCGTTTGATGGCGTCGAGAATGCCGTTGATGAACTGAGTGGCCTCGAAGGTGGAGAACCTTCGTGCTATCTCCAGCGCTTCGTTGATGACGACGGTCTTTGGGGTTTCAGTCTCGTAGAGGAATTCGTAGATGGCAAGCCTGAGGATATTCCTGTCAACCACCGCCATTCTGGAGATGCGCCAGTTCTCAGCGCGCCTCTTTATCAGGGCGTCTATCTCGTCCAGATGTGAGATCGCTCCGAGTGCGAGTTGGTCGGAGAAGTCCTGGGCAACATCTCCCATCTCGTCACCGAAGGCTTCCCAATAACTACTGGTAAGTTCCTCGACCCGCGGCCGCGCGACATCGTATTGAAAGAGCATCTGTAAGGCACACACACGAGCCTTACGCCTGGCACCCATAATTCTACTTCCTGTGGTTAGGATTGCCGTGCTTCACCGAAGCGTCCACCGTTATAGTTCGCGATAAAGGTTAGCAAGCTCGATGGCCGTCATGGCGGCCTCGAATCCCTTATTCCCGGACTTCGCTCCAGCGCGATCAATGGCTTGTTCCAGGTTATCGGCTGTCACAACTCCAAGAGCGATTGGGAGGCTGGTCTCGAGAGATACATGCGCGATGCCTTTGAAAACTTCCGCAGCGATGTATTCGTTGTGAGAAGTCTCTCCGCGGATCACAGCGCCCAGGCAGATCAGCGCATCGTACTTGCCGCTTGCGGCCGCGCGCCTGGCCGCAACTGGGAGTTCGAACGAGCCAGGGACCCTTATAATCGTAATCGCGTCGCTCGATCCGCCCAGCCGCTCAACCGCATCGGCGGCCCCGCTGATCAACCGGCTCACGACGAAGTCATTCCACCGGCTGGCCACAATCCCAATCCGAAGTCCCTCTGCGTTCAGCCGGCCCTGAATCGTCTTAGCCAATTCTGCAGTCTCCCTGTCTTTTTGGCCTTCGCGATTCGTCGATGTCGTGACATCAACTCACGCGCCACCCGATTATCAATCAACAACTGACGACGAGTATAGGTGCAGGCCATCCCTGTGTCAAGGAAAGCCACTTTGAACGTGATCCGTGATCCGTGATCCGTGATGCGTGGCGTCTTGAAGTCGGGAGATCAAAGAGAAGCCGCAAGGACTAATCACGGATCACGCATCACGGGTCACGGAAGTTCCATTTCAACCTGCGCCTTGTCACAAATTGCCTCGCCTGACTGGAATTTGATATCATCTACGGTTCGCCGGGCGGACGGAGAGCCGACAGTGCGGCCGGCAACTAGATCGGAGGCTGCGCCGGCTGCTACAAAATCGCGGAGAGATCATCCACTGATCGTTTCCCATTGGTATCTGGCGGCAACTGCGACGTCATCCTCCCGGGTCGATTTGAAGCGGGGTAGAATGTCCGAAGACGTCATTATCATTCGCGGCGCCAGGGTCCACAACCTCAAGAACATCAGCGTCACCTTGCCAATTGGAAAGCTCACCGTAATTACCGGGGTCAGCGGTTCGGGCAAGTCGAGTCTCGCATTCGATACCATCTACGCCGAAGGCCAACGTCGATACGTCGAAAGCCTGTCTGCGTATGCGCGCCAGTTCCTCGAACGCATGGACAAACCGGACGTCGACGAAGTCATCGGCATCTGCCCACCCATCTCCATCCGGCAGAAGAACGCTACTCGCAATCCCCGATCCACCGTAGCCACCCAGACCGAGATCTACGACTACTTGAGACTCTTGTATGCTCGAATCGGTGTGACCATGTGCGCCAATTGCGGCCTGGAGGTCCATCGCGACACCCCAGAGTCCATAGCCGATCAAGTGATGCTGATGCCCGAAGGCACTCGCTTCTATGTCATGTTTCCGGCAGGCGCCGGGATGGAGGACGTCCAGGCAGCAACTAACGGAGCTGGCGCGAGTCAAAAACAGCGCGGCCGCAAGTCTACAGCAAGCCAGAACACTCGAATAAAGGCGCACCTGATGAGCTTGATGCAGCGCGGCTTCACCAGGCTCTACACCGACGGCCGGATCATCGAGCTTGCGACTCCAGACAGCTACACGAACTCGAACTTCGACGACACCTTCGTCCTTGTGGACAGACTGATTGCGGGGCCCGAAGTTCGCGCGCGCGTCGTCGACTCGATCGAGGTCTGCTACCAGGAGGGCCACGGGCAAGCGATCATCGAATCCACCGGGAGCGAAGAGAGCAGGCGTTTGAAGTTCTCCGAAGGTTTCGAATGCCGGCAGTGTAACCTCAAATATGCCACGCCGGAGCCCAGGCTCTTCAGCTTCAACAATCCCTTCGGCGCGTGTCCGACCTGTCAGGGATTCGGCAACACAATCGGGCTCGACCTGGACCTGGTAATTCCGAACCGCGAGTTGACTCTGGTGGATGGCGCAGTCGAGCCGTTCACCAAGCCTCAATACGAATGGGCACAAAAGGAGTTGCTCAAGTTCTGCAAGCAGGCGGGGATTGCAGTCAATGTGCCCTTTCGACAATTGACTCGCGACCAACAGAAGGCCATCGTGAAGGGCCGAAACGGGTTCGAAGGCGTGATGGGCTTCTTCGACTGGATCGAGACGAAGAAGTACAAGCTGCACGTGCGAGTCTTTTTGTCGAAGTATCGCGGCTACACGCTATGTCCCGATTGCGGCGGCTCTCGCCTGCGCCTGGAAGCGCGAATCGTATACGTGAGCGGCAAGACGCTGGCTGAAGTCTGCGCGATGACTGCTGAAGAGGCGGCGGTTTTCTTTGACCAGTTGACGCTTTCGCCGTCTGATCTCGAAGTGGCCGGACGGCTGCTTCATGAGATTCGAAGCCGCTTGAAGTTCCTCCTCGATGTCGGGCTTCAGTACTTGACGCTTGATCGGCTGGCCTCGACTCTGTCGGGCGGGGAGTCTCAGCGCATCCAGCTCGCGACGAACCTTGGCTCTTCGCTCGTGGGTGCACTTTACGTTCTCGACGAGCCTTCGATCGGGCTTCACCCTCGCGACAACGCGCGCCTGATTCGGATCCTCAAGAACCTTCGCGACATCGGCAACACG
>JBGPFL010000220.1:0-7234 GCA_041483295.1 Blastocatellia bacterium
CACTCGCGAAGGTGTTGGCAATCTGACCTGCGCTCGCGAAGAAACGAGGGAAAACCTCGATGGCCTGGTTGACCGCCGTCTCGAGCTCCTCCTTTGAAACCGGTGTGGTTCGAATGCGCTCGATCTCCTCCATTACTATCCCTGCGGCCTGCACCACGCTCGCGCTCTTGGACTGAAACGAGGCTCGAAAGATTCCGGGGAAGTATACTCCAAGGCCGTAGCCGGACCCGGCGCTGTAGGCCAGTCCTTCATCAGACCGGACTCTCGACATGATGCGCGAAGTGAATCCTCCCCCACCCAGAATGTCGTTCATGATATCAAGAGCATAGGCGTCGGGATTGTCACGAGTCGTCGAGATCTCGCCTATGGATACGCGGCCCTGGTTGACATCCGGCTTGTGCACCGCGTACATGCCCGGCACCGGAGTATGAGTCGGCTTTGGAACCTCCGGAACCGACTCTTTGCCTGCTTCCCATCCCCGCATTGCGGCTTCCAGCTTTGCAATCATCTCATTGGTCTTGAAATCACCCGAGACCGCAAAGATGAATCCGCCAGGGTGGTAGTACTTCTTGTGGAACGCCATCATGTCGTCGCGGGTGATCCCCTCGATCGAAGCTTTCGTCGAGGCTTTGCTCGCATAAAAGTCGTCGCCTCGAATGAGCCGAGTCCACTCGCGGTTCTCGATACCATCAGTGCGGTCATTTCGCCGCTCCATCTGCTGCAGGATCTGACTCTTGGCCAGGGTCAGCCGATCGGCCTGGAAGCCTGGATTCCTGAGCATATCGAAATAGAGCGCTAGGCCCTTGTCGATCTCCTTTGCGAGACAGTTGAGGCTCGCGTTGGCGTTCGTGTCGCCCATAAAGCTGTTTATCTGGACGGCAAGGAAATCCGAGGCTTCGTCGAACTGTTCGGAAGTTTTGCTGGTCGTTCCGCCCGCCCTGATCTGGCTGGCTGTAAGCGAGGCCAGTCCTTCTTTTCCTCTCGGGTCAAGATAAGTCCCAGTGCGGACCTGAAGCGCCACGTTGACCAGCGGAAAGTCGTGGTCCTCCACGAGGTAGGCAACCACGCCCTTGGAGAGCACGTGGCGGTACTGGTCCCGTTTTGGCGGCGCGTAATTGAGCGTCGTATACTTCAGCTCTTCGGGACGCGCAGGTATCTGCGATTGTTGAAGAGCGTTGCTCCCTCTAACCGAAGCCGCGACTCTTTTCGTTGCCTGGCCCATTGAAACCGAGGTTGCCATCGCTATCATCAAAACAGCTAACGAGGATGAAGTCGTTCTTAGAATTCTGATTCTGATTCTCATTATCTTCCTCCTTCGAGCTGTTTGAGCCGCTCCTCGAGCAGCTTCTTCATTGCCTTGAATACACTCTGTTTCTCCGCCGGAGCTGTCGCCGCCTGCTGATCCATTGTCGATAGAGCGCTCTTGATCTGGTCCGCCTTCATCAGAGGTAGAGAGCCTTTCAGAGCGCGGACCGCCTTCTTCTCCTCGTCGCTGAGTCCCGCAAGCGCCGGGTCCTCTTCGACGACGCCGCTCTTCTTCGTGTAATAGATCGCAACAGCCCGATTCTCAGGAGCGAAGTAGGCATTCGCCACTCGCGTGATGTCCTCGGCAGTCACCGCCTGCGTTCGAGGCGGGTCGGTATTGATAGTCTGCCATTCTCGCCCCGCATCAGCGACCAGGAGCTGAATCATCAGATTGAAGTTCGACTGAAGTCGCCTGAACGCGCCGGCGGCATTCTGATTCTTGACCTTCTGCAGCTCTTCCTCCGGGACTTCTTCCTTCTGGAGTCTCTCGATCTCTTTATAGAGCGCTTGCTCTACTTCTTCAGGCGTGTGACCCGGCTTGGCCACCCCGCGAAGCTGGAAGTAGCCTTCATACTTCCGCCCATTCTGTCCGGCAAAGGCGCTGTTGGCAACGTTCTGCTTGAGCACGAGCGACTTGTACAGCCGGCCAGTCCTGCCATTGAGCAGGTCGGCCATCACGCTGAGCGCGAACTCATCCTTATGGCCATCGGCAACCGTGTGATATCGGCAAACCACTTCCGGATTTGTGTCTGCGTAGGCGACCATCCGCTTCTCAGCAAGCTGCTTCACTTCGCCGGTGCGCACCGGTTCCGGATCGCGAGGGCCGCGGGGAATCCTGCCGAAATACTTGCTAGCCAGCGCGGCCGCATTAGCCGGGTCGAAGTCTCCAACCAGACAAGCCGTCAGGTTGTTGGGCGCGTAGTTCAAGGCAAAATAGTCGCGCGCCTCCTGACGTGTTATGCCCTCCAGATCTGTGGGCCAGCCAACCACCGGCCACGAATAGGGAGAGGCATCCCAGAACATCGCCTCGAACTCCTCGTCGAACTTTCCAGTCGGCGTGCTGTCCGTGCGCAAGCGACGCTCTTCGTGGACGACGTCCCGCTCTGCGTAGAACTCACGAAAGACCGGTTTCAAAAGACGATCTGATTCCATCCAGAACCAGAGTTCCAGCTTGTTGGCGGGCACGTTGATGAAATACACCGTGAAGTCGTTAGTCGTTCCGGCATTCATCCCCGAACCGCCCGCCGTAGTATAGATGCGATCGAACTCATCTTTTACCATCAGATCCTTCTGCTGCTTCTGCAGCTTGTCCATCTGCTGAAGGAGGTCCTGATGTTTCTCAGTGCGATACTTGGGATCCTTTGCGTCCGGGATCTCGCCAAGCCGCTGCTTCTTGATCAGCGCCTGCTGCTCGCGTTCGATGTCGCTTCTCACGTGATCCATTTCGGCCATTATGCGCGAGTCTTCGGCGTCGTTTTTCGTTCCGATATTGTGTGTTCCTTTGAACATCATGTGTTCAAAGAGGTGCGAGATGCCTGTAATGCCGGGCCGTTCGTTGACCGAACCGACCCGAGCGATCCATCCGGCCGCGATGTTAGGATCGCCTCTGCGGGGCACCATTAACAGCCTCATGCCGTTGTCCAGGAGGACCTCCTGGACCGGTACCTTCTGCGCCGTGGCGAGCGATACACATCCCAGCAGCAAGAGAGCGGCGGATAACATTCGTTTCATGATGCTTCCTCTTTCGTGGATTTCTGTTTGCGGTTGATGGTCGTGACTGATAACGATACTTACACGCAGGCTGACGTGTCAACGCAAAGGAAATGCGAAATGCGAAGTGCGAAGTGCGAGATTTCGAGTCTTCGTCCCATTTTCGAAAGTCTTCGCATTTCGCACTTCGCATTTCGCAATTCCCCTCGATTGCTGCTAAAACTATTCTTCAGGTTCTAAGAGCGCGACTTGTGACCGGCTCAGGAAGATATGCGCATCATCCCGGCAATCGACTTGAAAGGCGGACGTTGCGTCCGGCTCATCGAAGGGCGCGAGCAGAGCGCCAAGGTCTACGACCGCGATCCAATAGAAGTAGCTCGCAACTACGAGCAAGGAGGCGCGGAGTTGATTCATTTGGTGGACCTGGACGGCGCTTTCCTTGGCGGGGCCTCTGAGAACCAGCGGATCATCGGGGCCATCGCTCGCGAGGTAAACGTTCCTGTGGAAGTTGGCGGCGGCGTCCGATCGCTTGCAGATATCGAAGCGCTGCTCACCGATGTCGGCGCGAGCTTCGTGATCGTTGGAACACTGGCCGTCGAGAGATCCGATGTGCTGCAAGAGGCGGTCAGTCGATATGGAGAGTCGGTGGTCGTCGGCATAGACGCTCGCGGAGAGTGGGTGGCCACTCGCGGCTGGAAAGAGGCGACCGAAGTGCGCGCGCTCGACCTTGCGAGGCGAGTTGTCGAGATGGGTGTCGGAAGAATCATCTACACCGATATCGCCCGAGACGGCCGTCTTGAAGGCCCGAATCTGGAGATGACGCGAGAGATTGCAATCGCCTCCAAGGCTCGGGTGACCGCCTCGGGAGGGGTTTCCTCGCTGGAAGATATCGCTCGCCTGTGCGAGCTCGAAGGGGATGGAGTAGACTCGGTTATCGTCGGCAAGGCGCTGTACGAGGGGCGATTCAATGTTGAACAGGCGATCGCAACTGCTCGATCGGGCGTGCGTTTCAGTCCGAGGTAAGCCGATCGGGGCGAGACAGCTTTATGTGGAAGACAATAAAAAGGTTTCTATCGGGGCTGCTCACGTCAAAGGACGAGCCGCCGGGCGACCCTTACTCGTACCGGCCGGCTCCAGTGAGACGGGACCCGCCGGACCGTAGTTCAACAGTTGCGGTAATGGAGCCCGACGAGGACGACTGAAGCCAGGAACACCCCGGTGCTGTCTTGTGCCGAAGTTGAAGAGCGAGCCTTCCATCTGGTAGCTAAATAACGAGATGCTTGCGAAGAGAATCATTCCCTGTCTTGACGTGGATGGCGGCCGGGTGGTCAAAGGCATCCGCTTCGTTGATTTGATTGACGCCGGCGACCCCGTTGAACAAGCCCGGCGGTACGATCGCGAAGGAGCCGACGAGCTGGTCTTCCTCGACATCACGGCGTCATCAGACAAACGCGATATCGTAGCGGACATGGTGCGGCGGGTCGCCGACTCGGTCTTTATTCCCTTCACCGTAGGAGGCGGCATTCGAACCGTGGAGGATATGCGGGCTATACTGACGTCGGGCGCGGATAAGGTCTCGATTAATACCGCCGCGATCAAAGAACCTTCGATCATCACCGAGGGTGCGCGTGCATTTGGCTCGCAGGCGATAGTAGTTGCCATCGACGCGCGCCGCGTCGGAAACAAGGTAGCGACTTCTGAACCAGCCGCGTCTCCGCCAGGCAACGCCGCTCCTCAACTCTGGGAGGTTTACATTCACGGGGGTCGCACTTCAACGGGCATAGACGTCATTGAATGGGCGAAGAGAGTTGAGGACCTTGGTGCGGGCGAGATACTCCTGACCAGTATGGACTGCGATGGCACTCGCAAAGGCTACGATCTCGATCTCACAAGGGGTGTCGCCCAGGCCGTCTCGATTCCCGTGATCGCGTCCGGCGGCGCTGGGTCGCTTGAACACCTCTACGAAGCGCTTAGCGAGGGCAAAGCGTCGGCCGTGCTTGCGGCTTCAATATTTCACTTCGGCGAGTTCACGATCGGCCGCGCGAAAGAGTACCTGCGCGACCGCGGCTTGCCGATGAGGTGAAGAGTGAGCTCAATGACCCCGCAAGACATGACAGCCGTGGAGTTCGATTCGCAGGGGCTCATCCCGGTGGTAGTCCAGGAAGCGAGCACGGGCGAGGTGCTTATGCTCGCCTACATGAACTCCGAGTCGCTCGCGAAGACTGTCGAGACGGGAGAGACCTGGTTCTGGAGCCGCTCGCGCCATTCGCTCTGGCACAAAGGCGAAACCTCAGGCAACACTCAGCGCGTGGTCTCTATTTCGATTGACTGCGATGGCGACACGCTGCTCGTTAAGGTCGACCCGCGCGGCCCAGCCTGCCATACCGGGGAGCACACATGCTTCTTCCGTGATCTCTGAGGAGGGTCGTTTCTCGTTTCTCGTTTATCGTTTCTCGTTTATCGTTTCTCGTTTATCGTTTATCGCAACAGAACGAGAAACGAAAGAACGTCAAACGAGAGACGTCGTTCGTAACTTGTACAGGTCGACCGTGCCGAGTTGAAGGCCGAGGAGCTTGAGATAAAAGAAGAGTTGATACTTGTGATTGATGAAGTGTTCGAGGTTTCCGAGGAGCAGCATCAGGACCGGCTCGCCTTCGCTGACGAAGACTGTTGGCAGCACGCGCGAAAGCTCCTCATCGGTTAGAGCCTGAAAGCCCTCCCTGATACGCTCAAGATATTCCCGCATCCGGGCGAGGGCTTCCTCAATTCCGCAGCAATGGTTGACCGGCCTTTCGCGCAGGTGTGAGAAGTGGGCGAGCCGGTCGGGATGAATCGCATAGAGTGTCGCGCAGAAACCGGCCAGGCATTCAAGCAAATGGCCCAGGAGATCGCAGACGCGAAGCGCATTGGGCAAGGGCTGCCATTCGATCTTGTCCGGAGGAACCAGCTCGGTCAGATGCGCCGCCCGCTCGACCTGCTCGTCGATCTTCTCAAGAAGCAGCCTTGTAAGAGTGCCATTTGTCATTTGTCACTTGTCATTTGTCACAACAGATTATTACAAGAGACGAATCACGAAAGGCCAAATGACAAGTGACAAGTGACAGGTGACAAGTGACCAATGACCAATGACGTTACACATCAAAGTACATTTCAAACTCGAGCGGATGTGGCCGCATGCGAAGCGGGTCTACCTCTTTGAGCCGTTTATAAGTGATCCAGCGCTCGATCAGGGCTTCAGTGAAGACATCGCCCTTCAACAGGAAACTGTGGTCCGCCTCGAGCGCGCGATCGAGAGTTGCCGGCAATGTCGGCACCCCCTTCAACTCTTCGGGCGAGAGGTCGTATATGTCCTTATCCAACGGCTCTCCCGGATCCAATCGGTTCTGAATCCCATCCAGACCGGCCATCATCATCGCGGCAAATGCCAGATAGGGATTGCAGGACGGATCTGGAAACCGCACCTCGAGTCGCTTTGCGCCGGCCGATGGCGAGTACATCGGAATACGAATAGCCGCCGAGCGATTTCGCCGCGAGTAAGCAAGATTCACGGGACCTTCATAGCCGGGGACCAACCGCTTATAGCTGTTGGTTGTGGGAGCCGCGAACGCCGCGAGGGCCGCAGCGTGCTTGAGTATTCCGCCCGCATAGTGCAACGCCATTTCAGACAGTCCTGCGTACAGATCGCCTGCAAACAGCGCCTTCTCGCCTTTCCACAGACTCTGGTGACAGTGCATACCGCTGCCGTTGTCGCCGAACATAGGCTTAGGCATGAACGTAGCCGCCTTGGCGTAGTAGAAGGCAGTGTTCTTGACGATGTACTTGAAGAGCATGACATTGTCGGCGGTACCGAGCAGCGTAGAAAACCGGAAGTCGATTTCGCATTGGCCGCCCGAGGCGACTTCGTGATGATGCATCTCAGGCTCGATGCCGACCGCCTGCAGGTTTTGCACTATATCGGAGCGCAGGTCGTGCAGTGAGTCGACCGGTGGAAGCGGAACGTAACCCTCTTTATGCCGGACGCGATAGCCGAGGTTGTCTTCGGCGCGCCCCGAATTCCAGATCCCTTCCGCCGATTCAAACCTATATCCCGCGCTGTTGACCTCGTTGTGATAGCTCACCTGATCAAAGATAAAAAATTCAGCTTCGGGCCCGAAGTAACATTGGTCGGCGATGCCGGTGAAGCGCAGGTAGCTCTCCGCCCGAGCAGCTACACCGCGAG
>JBGPFL010000221.1:0-7220 GCA_041483295.1 Blastocatellia bacterium
GATTGCGGATTGCGAGTTTTGAGATTGTGGTGGAACTGCCGATTGCGGAGTTGCGGATTGCGAGTTTTGAGAATGTGGGGGAACTCCCTGGGCGCGGAATGTCGCCGGACAAATCCGCAATCCGCAATCCGCAATCCGCAATCCGATACGCCCTACTGTTTGCCAACAACCTGAAGGTTGAACTCGGAATGTTTGAATCAGTAATGGTGGGTGTAGCTCAGTTGGCAGAGCGCCGGACTGTGGCCCCGGAGGCGCGGGTTCGATTCCCGCCACTCACCCCAGATTGCGGATTGCGGATTGCGGATTGGGATTGGAGATTGGAGATAGCGAATCCGAGTTTTGAGAATGTGGCGGAACTCCGAATGTGGACGCACAAATCCGCATTCCGCAATCCGTAATTCCGGGGGCGAAGCTCAGATGGCAGAGCGCTCGATTGTCGATCGAGAGGTCGCGGGTTCAAGTCCCGTCGTCCCCGCCAGGTTTGGGTCCGTAGCTCAAGGGTAGAGCATTCGCCTCTTAAGCGAGGGGTTGCGAGTTCAAGTCTCGCCGGACCCACCATCGGATTGCGGATTTGCGCTTGCGGATTGGGAGCCCCTGTAGCTCAACGGCAGAGCGGCAGGCTTATACCCTGCAAGCACCAGATCGGTGCGTGATCCGAGTTCGAATCTCGGCGGGGGCATGCGGATCGCGGATTTGGGATTGCGGATTGCGGATTGCGGATTGTGGACTTGAGATCGCAGGGTTCAATCCGCAATCCGCAATCGGCAATCCGCAATCACTGGGGCCGGTAGCTCAGTTGGAAGAGTATCCGCCTTTTAAGCGGGGGAGCGGGAGTTCGATTCTCCCCCGGCCCACCAGTTTGAAAGGGCCCGCGTAGCTCAACGGTAGAGCACACCCACGGTTGGGGTGCAGTCGCGAGTTCGAATCTCGTCGCGGGCTCCATGATCAGGGGGGAATTGCGGATTGCGGATTGCGGATTTGGGAATGTGGCGGACTCACTTAGCCTGGAACGTCGACACACAGAGTCGCAATCCGCAATCCGCAATAGGCTTGGTTGGGAAGCTCATTAGGAAGAGCGCTGGGTTGAAGCCCCAGAGGCAGCCGGTTCGAATCCGGCCCCAACCACCAGACTTGAGAATTTCGAATTTTGTTCTGGCGTAACTCAGTTGGCAAGAGTACCCGCCTGTTAAGCGGGAGGTCGCAGGTTCGAGTCCTGCCGCCAGAGCCATTTCGGGGTGTAGCGCAGTTTGGCTAGCGCACCTGCCTTGGGAGCAGGGGGTCGCAGGTTCGAATCCTGCCATCCCGACTAAGAATCGCGGAGTGGGGATTTGGGCATGTGGCGGACTCACTTAGCCTGGAATCCTTGAGCCGGTGTGACGCAATTGGAAGCGTAGCGGTCCTGTAAACCGCAAGTTGTGAGTTCGAGTCTCACCACCGGCCCCATCAGCCTCGTTGGTCTAATGGCTATGACCTCGGTCTTCCAAACCGATGGCGCGGGTTCGATTCCCGCACGAGGCTCTCGAGCTGTGGTCGGATAGCTCAGTTGGTCAGAGCGCCGGTCCTACAAACCGGATGTCGAAGGTTCGAATCCCTCTCCGACTACCTGTACGTTGTCGTTTCTCGTTTGTCGTTTCTCGTTCGTCGTTCGAACCGCCGCGGGCTCTCGAGCGTTGACGACATGGTTAGTCCTACGACGTAGACGCAGAGAACGAGAAACGACGAACGCGAAACCAGAAACGAAGGAGGTTTATGGTACTCACAAGAAAAGTTCTCTTGCTGAACGCTTCGTACGAGGCGCTCGGCATCGTATCGACTCCTCGCGCCATCCGGTTGGTCTGGAAGCGCTCGGCCGAAGTGGCCGAGTTGGATGGAGACCGGGTGTTGAGGTCGCAACACTTCGTCTTTCCCGCGCCGAGCGTCATTCGCCTGATCGAGTACATCGACGTTCGAGGTCGCCAGGGACGGTCGAGCACCAAGCGCTCGCGAATCCTGATGCGCGATCGTCACCGCTGCCAGTACTGCGGCGCGAGGGGCAATGGGTTCGAGTTGACGATCGACCACATCGTGCCGCGTTCTCGCGGCGGACGCACGAGGCCCGAGAACTTGTGCGCGGCGTGCTTCGCGTGCAACCAGCGCAAGGGCGACCGCACTCCTGAAGAAGCGCGGATGCCTCTGCTGGCCAATCCAAGCGCGCTCACCTACGCCATCGAACGGGCTGCGCTCTGTCACGCCTCGGAATCGCGCCCCGAGTGGCGCAAGTACCTCTTCCTCGAAGAGGCCAAGACCGAGGTTGCCTGATACTCTCAGGCGACCTCGGCCAAGCAATGAAAGGAGAGGCAGTGGAGACTTCAGTAATCGATGAGGAGGCCCGCGCGTATTGCGACGCCGAGGAGATCAGGAGCTTTATCCGCGCGTTCGAGGAGTGTACTCTGCCGAGGAGCGAGTGGACCCATCCGGCGCATCTGACCGTTGCAATGTGGTACCTGATGCAGCGATCTGAAATCGAAGCGACCACCCTCATCCGCAATGGCATCCTGCGATACAACGGGGCCAACGGGATCAAGACGACAGCCAACAGCGGGTATCACGAAACGATCACCCTCTTCTGGACCAGGCTCGTGGCCAAATATCTCTCAGGAGCAGATGCCGGTAAGTCGATCGTGGAACTGGCGAATGGAGTGATTCGCGTATTCGGAAACAAGGACATTCCGTTCGAGTACTACAGCCGTGATCGCTTGTTATCACTGGGAGCCCGCATGCGATGGGTTGAACCGGACCTGAAACTGATCTGAAATGCGAAATTCGAAATTCGAACAGCGAAAGAGGTTCGGGAATTTCGAATTTCGAATTTCGAATTTCGCATTTTTTCTACTCGCCCAATTCCCTCACGAAGCGTTTGAACAGTTGGCCGCGCTCCTTGTAGTTCTTGAATACCCCGAAGCTTGGCGACGCGGGCGAGTGAAGGCATATCTTGCCGGCGCTGGTATGAAGATATGCGAGCCTCACCGCCTCCCTCATTGCGCCCTCCGCTCCGGCGGACCCGTCTATAAAAAAATGCTGAGGCATCTCACTTGATGACCCAACCGCCCGGGCGCTGATGGCTTCCCATATTCGCCGCCCCGTCTCGGGAAACAGAATGACCGTCCGTACTGCACTCTGCATTATCCTTTCGGCGAGCGTACCGAAATCCATGCCCCGGTCGAATCCGCCGAGCAACATAGTCTGCACGTCGTCGCCCAGGGACTTGAGATGTTCAATTGTCACCTCGGGCACCGTAGCAATCGAAGCGTTATAGAACGTGATCCCTCGAAAACTGCCGACACGCTCGAAGCGATGTTCCTCAGGTTTGAAGCTGCGGATCCCCTCGGTGATCTGTCCATCGCTGAGACCGACCAACCTCGCAACTGCGACCGCGGGGACAACGTTGTAGAGGTTGAACGAACCCGGCAGCACTGTGCTCACTTCATCCAAAGCAACTGACTCTGGAGCCTCGCCCAAACGACAGATCACGTGCCCCTCTTCAACGAAGCAGCCTCGATCGAGTCGGCCTTCAATTGAGCATGGGATCAGTTCAGAGCGTGCCTCGGCCGCGATACGCCCAGGAACCGGGAACGCCGGATTGTAGATCAAGTAGTCTCGCTCTGTTTGGTGGAGAGCGAGGTTCTGCTTGGCCTGCACGTAGTTCTCGAAGCTCGCGAAGTGATCGAGGTGATCCGGAACGATGTTCAACAGAACGGCAATGTGTGGGCTCTGGCGAAGAGTCTCGAGTTGCTGGGCTGAAAGCTCAAAGACAAATATTGAAGACTCTCCGCCTTGCCTTAGAAGAGGAAGAGGCGGATTGCCGATGTTCCCAACCAGGTGCGCATCGAGCCCTCCCGCCTTCAGCATGCTGTGGATAAGCTTCGAAGTGGTTCCCTTCCCTTTAGTGCCGGTTACTCCAATTATCGTGCCCGGACAGTTCGCGAAGAACAGCGCCGTGTGAGAGGTGAGCTTGCCGGCCTCGAAGGCACGTTGGATCTCGGGATGTCTGACGATGCTGATCCCCGGAGTCTTGATGATCAAGTCGTACAGCTCGAGGAACCCGAGATAATTCTCGCCGAGGTGCGGCACGAGGCGGGGATCTGACGCGATGACTTTCCGGGCTTCAGCGTCGTGGCGTTCGAGCGGCCCAAGGTCAGCGACCGCCATTGTTTTGTCTGGGAACAACTCGCGGAGGAACTTGAGCGTGCTGAGTCCTTCGACGCCCAGGCCGAGAATCAGAATCGACTTAGTCTGCAGCTCATCAAGTTTCCACATCGAGATCTACACCTGGATCGCCAAAAGCTCATCTCATTAACACCTCAATTCAGTGAGGTGTCTGTCCCTTGGGGGCGAACGCTGGAACCGTTTCAACGGTTTCGCCACGTTTGGTAGCCACCAGCTTCCGTGCCAGATTCTGCGCGGAAGGCTGAACTCACGTTGGGCGGAGCGGAAACCGTTAAAACGGTTTCCTCAAGTCCGTCGCCCGCAAGACACCCCACTGAAGTGGGGTGTTAATGAGAACCGACTCTGCGGGGACCTTGAGTCCCGGTTCTAATCACACCCCTCTCACACTATTCCGACCCCGGCGTGTTGAGTCGCTGCCGCAACAGCTTCTCGAATTCAAGCGGCACGTTGTGTTCAGTGCTCCAGGCTGACAGCACGCTCCTCGCCATCTCCTCAGCCTGTGGATACGCGGGAAGAATCTCCGTTTCCGCGAAGCGCAACGCGGCCGGCAACTCTTCCTCTGCGCCCCCTTTGCGTTCTTTGCGCCTCTGCGGTGAAGTCCTGAGTTCTTTCCGCTCCCTCCTTGTGCGCTGCAGACCTAGATAAAGGGCGGCTATCGTCTCTTCGTGAGTGCCGACGCACTCGAACGGCTTGTGCCCGGCGGTCCCCGCAAGCTGCCTCAAGACAGGTATTGCATCCCCACGGTCGAAGAAGTCTTCGCCAAACGTGCGGATCAACTCTGAGTTTGGAAGAAACGGATAGAACAGGGTGAAGACCGATATGCACTTCGGGCAGCGGCCACACCAGGTCCCTTCAAGCTGATTGCGATTGCAGCTCCGGAAGATCGGCAGAAGTCCCGGATAGCCCGCAATCAAGCGGATAATCTGAATCTCGTAGAGCGGCCGCAGCAGGCTGAAGTAGTCGACCGCCGACGCGAGATACTTTCGCGAGTAGTCGCGGAAACGCTGCTCGAAGTCGAAGGTCTTGGAGTACTGATGATTCACCTGCGTCCCGAGGAACTCGACGTTTCCTTCATTGCTGCTGCGTTCGTTCGACACGATGACCCTTCCATAGTTGAACAACACCGCACAGGTCACACCCAGGAAAGAGAGCAACGCCGAAAATGGTGTATGCCCGTTTAAGAAGCCGCGCTTATTTAGATCGAGCAATCGGGGGTCGATTGTTCGCTTCACAATGATAGGAGACCGGCAACCTGCTTCGGCTACCAGCCCGGAGGCCGCCGGCAATGGATTGAGCATGAGGCAGTTGAACTCCGCGCCCGCCTCTTGAATGAGCTGAAGGGTAAGCGCCGAATCCTTTCCGCCACTCGCCATCACCAGAGTCCGGTCACTCAACGGGCGAGCGTATGGCGGAGGCTCACCAGCCGTCGAACCAACACTGATCTCGACGAAGCCAGGTCTCCTGAAATCAATTCCATTCACGTAGAAGAACTCACCCATCCCGCGCAGTAGCAGGTCCTTCCACCACGCGACCTGTTCGGCATTCATCGAGCCCGGCTTCACTACAATCTCAGGTGAACAGGTCGCCTTCCAGTAGCTGAGCATCTCGATGAGACCCAGATGAAAGACCAGGCCATCGAGTACTCTCGAGTCGATCGAATCAATCCTCGCTTGAGCTATAGATTTGATCCTGATCTCTGGCTCGAAGCGGATCTCTGAGCCTATGTTGAAATGAAAACGCAGAGCCAGATCGCCGTCGATCCCTTCATAAGAGAAGCTCTCATAAGTAAATTGCGGATACCGCTCGCGCAGTTCGTCGGCCCTTGCTTGTGTCGCTGAAGTATTCATCTGACTGTGGACGGAGAAGGGGCATCCACGAATTTCACGAATTGCACGAATGATCACGAATGATTCGGGTCAATTTGTGAAATTCGTGTGATTCGTGGTTTCGCCTCCCTCTCAGGATCACAAGGCTTGATCGTAACAAGGCGCGGCAGTGACGGTCTAGTCTAGTGCAGCTTCCAGCTTGACGATAGACACTCCGGCCACTAGCATGCGCTTCTCGCTCACGTTTCGCTGAAATGCTGCGCGCAGCAGGAGCCGTCGGCAGTCCGGCTACAATTGCCGGCCAGTGGAATCACGCGTAACGAACTCAGTGAATCAACAGTACACTGCTATCAGGCACTATCTGGCTTCACAGCAGCCAGCTATCGCGTTCATCAGGAGGACAAACATGTTCAGGCGCTCAACAAATGTCTTGTTGCTTATTCTCAGCCTTTTGCTGTCGGGGGTGGGCGTCAGCGCTCAGGGTCCCCAGGAGAAGGTTGACCTCGATGCAATCAACAAGATCAAAGATGAAGGGCTCAAGCACTCCCAGGTGATGGAACTCTTGAGCTACATAACCGACGTCTACGGGCCGAGGTTGACTGGCTCGCCCAACATCAAGGCGGCACAGGAATGGGCCAAGGGAAAGCTCTCGGCGTGGGGGCTTCAGAACTCACACCTCGAAGCGTGGGAACCTTTCGGCCGCGGTTGGAGCCTCGAGGGCTTCACCGCCAACGTGACCAACCCTCAGTTCATTCCCCTCATGGCGTATCCAAGGGCTTGGTCGCCGAGCACCAACGGAACCATCCGCGGCAAAGCCATCTACCTCGATGCCAAGACCGAGGCAGATCTCGACAAGTACAAGGGCCAGCTTAAGGGCGCCATTGTATTGATCGCTTCCGCGCGCGAGGTAAAGGCGCATTTCACCGCCGAGGGTCGCAGGCTCACAGATGAGGAGTTGCTGAAGATGGCCAACGCCGACGCGCCGGGAGGGGGCTTCGGCCGCCGGCCCGAACAGACGGCGGAGCAGAAAGCGGCAGCCGAGCTCATTAACAAGAAGTGGCAGATGTGCCAGTCCGAAGGCGCCGCGGTGATCCTCGATCCGGGCCGGGGCGATGGCGGCACGATATTCGTCCAGCAGGTGACAATTCCTGCTCCGCTTGACACTCCACAAGATCGGCGTCCGCGGCC
>JBGPFL010000222.1:0-7189 GCA_041483295.1 Blastocatellia bacterium
CGCTGCCGCGTGTGCTTCGATCCCGCGCTCGCCGGAGCTCCCGCGCCGGCTTCGCGAACGCGCGGATCCCGAATCCCCAATCCCCAAGCCCCAAAGGTGTAGACCCATGGGGCCGCAGGACCTCCTTCAGCGCATCCTCTTTCTCTTCGGCGTCGGCTTTTTCATCGCCAACGTTCTGGTCATCGCGGATCTCGTTCGCTTTCGGATGAAGAAGCGCTCGGCGCTGCTGGTGTGGCAGGGTGAGAAGCCGAGGTTCTATGGCTTCAGCCTCGCCCTCGGTGTGATGCTCGGCCTCCTCTTCGTCTTCAAGCTGTTCGTGCAGCATCGGCCCATCCAGACACTGCTGGGCGAGTCGATGATGTTCGTGTATTACGGCTACGCGCTGCCGCTCAGCACCCGGATCGCGCGCGGGTTTTACCAGGATGGGATCTGGTCCGACACCGGCTTCATGAAGTGGGCGCAGATTTCCGCAGTCTCCTGGAAGGAGGAGGGCTCGGTGACCCTGATCCTCATCTCCCACTTCAGGAACATCGCCAAGCGGCTGGACGTGCCCGGAAACCTTTACGGTCAGGCCCGCCGCCTCCTCCGGGACCAGATTAAGGCGCATGCCATCCACATCGGGGGCACCGGGCTGGACCTCGGCAGCAGGGATGAGGCGGATGCGGTTTGACGCCGTCCCGGCGGGGCGCCGAATACGGTCCACCCGGGCTTCCAAACAGGCGCCGACAGTCTGTTCACTTGCCCGCGATTCGATCAACAGACTTCGCATAGGCCAAGTGGCCTAGGAAGCGTGCGACATCTTCGCTGCGGACCTTGTTGGACTTGGTCAGGTGCGAGATCGCTCGAATTCTGTTGCGATATCCTTTTGTTAGTCGCGGGGCTGTGCCTTGGACAAGCAAGCCGTGAACTTTCAGCCGTTGAGGCAGTCTAGCGAGGTGCTCCTTGCCTTTAGCGATCGTCCAGCCCGCTTCTGCAATCACGGAACGAACCCTAGTCTCCAAGCCGGTCGGAACGTCGCCCTTACCGGAAAACACAACGTCATCCGCATAGCGGGTATAGCGGCAGCCAGTTTCCGCGGCGATCTGCTCGAGCCGTTCATCCGACGGCCTGAAGACCAGATTCGACAATACCGGGCTCGCAGGCGAACCCTGCGCCAAGTTTCCTTGGTAGCAGCAGAGAGTGGATATCAGCGACGCCGCTTGTCTCGGATATCCGATCCCCTCGAGTGCCGCAGCAACAACTCCCACTGACGTCGTCGGGAAGAAATCTGTTATGTCCAACGAGTAGACCCAGCGTGCCCCGCAGTGAGTGGCTGCCGCCAACGGTGCGGAGCGCCCAGCCACAAAGCCATAAACCCCGTCATTGAAGCTAAGAGACTTGGCGAGATGGTGTCCCAGCCACTTTTGCACGACCTTGAGTCCGACTCGAGGTGAGTGAATCTCTCGTGTTTTCTTACCTCGCTTGATTGAGAACGTTCGGTAGTAGTGCTCCGGCCGCAGACTAAGTGCGCCGACGAACTGTGCGCTAAAGCCAAAAAGGCAAGATAGAACGCGAACAGACACGGCAGGGGGATACCGCTCGTCAATCAGGCGTTCGATTTCGGTCCAGTGCTCCGCAACAACCTCAGGGCTAAGGGCTGTCTTCAGTGCGTGTTTGTTGGGGAACGAGACGAGGAATGGCGGCGGGTTCACGGGAAGAGCAAAGCTCTAAAGGCTTTCGTCAAGGCCGCCTGCTCAAGGGCCGACGGTCCGAAGGAGCGTCGGCCCTTGAGCAGGCGCCCCTTCTGTGGCTGGTCTTCGCTTGTGGGCATGATGCACGCCCGCGCGACTTCCCACCGCCATTCGAGGTGTACAGCTACCACCTTTTTCTGGACAGGGCAAGGGCTCTCTCGATATCTGAGCTTGAACGAGACCGGCCGTGTGGAACAATTCTGAGGCCTTCCTCAGTCATCGCATATGTTCCATCTTCCGCACGAGCGATCAGTCCCTTCCGCCGCAGCGTATCCAGCTTCGTCTGGAGCCACTCTAGGTTGGGAATCATCACTCGGTCCTTGCGCAGCCTTTCCGCGAGCGATTCAGACGTCGTTGGGGAGTTTGTTTTGAGGCGGCGCAGAATCATCGGGCTGGTGGGGAGATCAGAACTGTCAACGTAGAGGGCTACTGGTGGCTCAAGCTCGAATGCGCCGAAAATGTGCGCAGCCATCTTGTTGAGGACTTCTTCGCTTGGGCGATTGTCCGCCCCTGGGGTTGTCTCGAACCACACCCATACTGGCGAGAGCTGGAGCGCAGACACGGATACAGTGGTGAATGTGACCGGGAAGCGTGCCTCCAATGCCGCCAACAGGGCGGCCTCCAACGCGGCAACGCGGTCATCCTGCGTGATTATCCAGTCGACGTCTAGATTCAGCCGACTCTTGATGTCGGCGCGCAGTCGGTCCATTTGTCTCACCGAGGTTTGGTGGTGCCCGACTCGGAGTGAGACACTATCGCCAGGCACATAGAGCACGAAGTCAATTCCGGCAGAGCGCCGCTCCTGGACTTTCACGCGGGTGACCCTCCGCGCTCGCAGGAAGTCACGGAGACGTTCCAGGTCAGATGAGCCCAAGTCGGTCATATGCATTCTGGATTGCGCCCGTGTGGAGCTCGGCGCGCCGTCGCCAACCACTCGCCAAGCTAATCGTGCAATCAGCCAGCTTTGCGCCGCCGGGGCTCCCCGTCCCATCCACCCTCTGTTCTGGTCTGTAGTCGGCAACACACCGGACGTCATACGCGGAATGCAAGAGCAGCTCAAGGTCGGCTACTACGGTTGTTGCCACATAGCGAATACGACTTGCTTCTGCAGCTGTCAGCTGTCCCTTTCTGAGCTCCCGCTTCAGACGTTTGCGGACCTCGCCGGTCAACGCGTCGCGTACGTTCTTGTGGGTCGGTTTCTTTGGTTCGCAGCCGATGTTTCGGAGAGCCGTCCGCACCGTCAAGAAAGCCGAGTAGTAGTAGCGATTGAAGGCGCTGCGGCTGAAGAGGTCGAAGTGCACAGGGTCGCTCTCTGTGTCGGCGATCTTGGCCAGGCGGTCCCCAACAATATTCAGGTTGTCTGCCATTTGCGAGCAAGATGTTGGATCGAAATGACCGGCCGCGTTGGCGGCTTCTTTCGTCGACGCCGTGGAGGGGCCGCCGAGCCGTACGCCAAGACCGCCCCAAAGTATTAACGACCGCGTCGTCGTGTTAAGAGTATCTTCGCCGCGCAGGATAGTCCAAACGCGGCGACAGATCATCAATGCTGATCAGAGAGTGTGGTCATGTACCTGTTCTTCGACACAGAAACGACGGGATTGCCCAGGAACTGGAACGCTCCCGTCACTGACTTGGGCAACTGGCCTCGCCTCGTCGAGCTTGCCTGGTTGCTGTACGACGAGCAGGGACGATGTGCCGAAAGCCAGAGTGTGATTGTGAGGCCGGATGGGTTTTCTGTGCCCGCCGATGCGGCTGCCGTGCATGGGATTACGACGGCTCGTGCCATGACTGAAGGCGTCGCGCTGAAGACAGCCCTTGGGAAGTTCGTGCGTTCAGTCGAAGCGTCGAGACTCTTGATCGCTCACAACATCAGCTTCGACGAAAAGATCGTTGGGGCAGAGATTCTACGGGCTGGTGTCGATCGTCGGTTCTTTGAAGTGGAGCGTTGCTGCACGATGAAAGAGTCAACCGCCTTCTGCGCGATTCCTAACCGCTACGGTTTTAAGTGGCCTACGCTTGCCGAACTCCATGACCGCTTGTTTGGGAAAAAACTTGATGATACGCACAGGGCTGGTGTCGATGTCCAGGCATGTGCGAAGTGCTTCTTTGAAATGAAGCAGCGCGGGATTATCAAGCTGTCTGCAACATGAGGTCTTCGTGGGATGGGCCACCGATGCATCGATCGATGTGGTCAGACGATACCGGTCGTCGCCACTGTCCCGATGGCTTGGAGGCGAAGGAGGTGCGGTCGTGGGAGAACAGATTAGAATCTCCGCCAAGAACCTTGGGGCGGTTGCGCTGGCCGATTTCTGTCCACGGTGCTTTTGGCTCAGGCTTAGGCTGGCAAACAAGTTGCCGTTTCAAATATTTCCTGGGATCTTCAGTTCGATCGATTCGTACAACAAGCGCATCGTTCACAGCTGGTTTGACAGGCACAAGGCTGCGCCTACATGGCTAGGGGCACTCGGAGACCTCATTGGCTACCGCGAACCGCCGCACCATTCGAAGTTCCAGATACTCGACAAGACACATGGAATCCTACTTACCGGGAGTCCTGACGGAGTGCTAATACGCCGGGATCATTCACACGTGATCGTCGACTACAAGACCGCGAAGTATACCGGCGCACAGGATGAGCTGTATCCGATGTATGAAGCTCAGCTCAATGCGTACGCACTCTTGGGCGAGCAGCTCGGTTTGGCTCCGGTGAAAGGACTTGGATTGATCTACATGGAGCCCGTGACGGACGACGAGGCCGCTGGAAACGATAGAAACCATCTGGAAGACGGCTTCAGCATGGGCTTTCGGGCGAATGTTCATCCCGTGACACTCGATCTTGGCTTGATAGGGCGGTTGATGGCGACGACTCGAAAGATCTTTGACCGCACGTCTCCTCCGGCAGGCAGAAGTGGCTGCAAGGAATGCGCTCTTGTTGATGCGTTGGTGCAAGTAGCCCGCACGTAGAATTGGCACGGGTGATCGCGACCTTCGACGCCGAGCTGAATCTCAAGGACTACAAGGACGAATACAAGGAAGGCCTGCGGAAGATCATCGAGGCGAAGATCGCCGGCGAAGAGATCGTCGCGCCCGAGGTGCAGGAGCCGGCGCGGGTCGTCGACTTGATGGAAGCGCTGAAACGCAGCCTCGATTCGGTCAGCCGCGACAAGAAGAAGCCCGCCAAGGCGGTGTTGAAGAAGGCGGCGGCCGCCAAGACGGTGAAGAACGCGGCGAACGGCGCAAAGAAGCGCAAGGCGTCGTAACCGTCCCGTCGTCGACGGGTTGATAATTTCTACTGCACGCGCGCTGCGTTGACCTGGCCGGTGACTGCAGCACCGCGCTGGCGGGCGAAGGTGGCGAGATCGCGGACCGCCTGCTCGAACTCGTCGTTCGAGAAGTTTTTCTGGGGATCGCTCAACTCCGCGGCTCGGATCTGGTTGTATTCCCGCTCGACCTCCCGTTCAAGCCACCCGCGCTGGTCGTCAGACCCTGCTTGAACTTCATTCGCCGATTTCACGCACTCGATCAACGTGTCGAGGTAGAGATCGTAGAGATCGCGATACGAGAGCGTTCGCGACAGAAGCCGGTTCCGCTGCGCTGCCGGCACGTCGGTGATGTTGTGAAAGATGCCGTAGTCGACGCCGCCCCTGAAGGCTTCGCTCTTATCCCATGCGATGAACGTGAACAGCTTCTGGTTGTCGAACCGGTAGAAGTAGAAGTTGTTCATGCCGCCGTAGTCGCTGAGCAAGCCGTCCTGATCGGCGAGAAACTTCTCGACTGCCAGGTGCCGGACGAACTTCGTGAGGTCGAGATAGGCGGTCATGGTCGACCGGAATGCGGCGTCGCCCGTCTGGTTGATCGTCTGGACCAGGTCCCCGACGAACTCCGCCCGTGGATCGGTTTCGTGCGTTTCCGGCTTGAACGGAAGCGGCACGTAGGATTCCGGGTTCGAACCGCGGTCTTCGAAGTAGTACGGCGCGGTGTCGACCGGGAAATCGTACTTGTATAAGTAGCCACCGTCTTCGCCGAATGTGCGCTTCAGGAAATTCTTGTCGACCGATTCGACGATCGTATACAAGCCCGCATACTCATTGTTGACGAACAGCCTCGTGTGCGCTTCTCGTGAGGCGGGAACGTTCATCCGACGGAACAACAGCATGCTCAACCGCTCGTGCATGTTGGATGCATCCTGCGTGTTGTTTCTGAGGACGAACGACTTCAGGCCAAGAAGCGATTGGTTGGTCGTGTAGCGATCGAAATCGATGCGCAGTCCAGGCTTGACACCACTCCGGCTGCCGGTTCCGCGCGAGCGAATGCCGATGTTGCGAAGGACCTGATCCTGCCAGCGAAAATCGCTTGGGTAGTAGGTGTTGTCCAGGTAGTGATCCTTCAGTGCCTGCCAATCCTTCGAATTGATCGTCAACGAAATGTCATGGACCACCGTGTCGTCGAAGAACGAGTCCGACGTGACCGGCGTCGCCCGCGGCGCTTGACCGATGCCCAGCAGATCCTTGTTGATCTGGCCGCGGACAACCGCGCCCGCCAGGATGAACACAAGAACGATAAGGAAAGGGAATCGCTTCATTGTTTGTTCAATGTGAGTTGTCCCGAAGCAATCGCACCGCTGCAGGAACTTGAACCGGAGTACGTGCCGGTGATTGTCGACGATGAGGCCTGACCGCTGCCCGAGACGCTGGCTGTGCAAGAGGCATAGGGGCTGCCGAATCCGCCCGCCGGGATGCTGATCGAGAACGGAATCGACGAGCCCGACACCGTCCCGGATACTGTGCCTCGCCCGGTCACGCCGGTGCTCGTGTCGGTGATCGTCACCGTACCGGAGAACGAGGTGCTGGTCTGCGTGAGCTGCCAGGACATCTGGCCAGGACCAGACGAATCAGACGCGGAGCCGCTCCATGTTCCGGTCACATTCGCCGGCGACGATGTCTGCGACGGTTGGGTAGGAGTGGTGGTGCCCCCGCCGCCGCCACCCCCCCCGCCGCACGCCACGGCTGACATGAGCGCGATCGCTGCAAGCGCGCTGCCTGCGCTGGCGAAGCGTGGAACCGTTCGAGTGATTTCCATCGGAACCTGTAGCGGCTAGAGCACGAACTGGAATCGAACGACCCGGCTCCAGGACGCACCGCCATTCGCGCTGGGGTTGGTTTCCGGATCTTCGACCTGTTCGCGGATCCCGTTGAACTGCAGTTTGACCCATCGGTTGAGGGTCCAGTTCACACCCAACGTCAGAGCCTTCTCGCCCCTTGGAAAAATACTCGCCGTTCGGGGATTTCTGAAGGAGGCGTCCTTGCCGGCGCCATCGACGCTGTCGAACCACAACCGTTCATAGCGGGCGGCCAGCTCCAGGGAGCCAAACCCCCCCCGCAACAGCTCGTTGGCAGCCTTCACAGGGCGCGTTTTCGGTTCGCCGGTCAGGATCCAGGTGCCCGAGACGTACCAGGATC
>JBGPFL010000223.1:0-7185 GCA_041483295.1 Blastocatellia bacterium
CAGCTTTGAGCTGCCGCGTGTTTATCAACTCAGAAACCTGTGCGGCCACATTCTCGCTCGTCTGCCCTTGACCCCCGGATCGGATAACCTTAAATCGAAATGTTTTTAGATTGGTCATGCCTTTCAGTGTCCTCGGAGCAAATTTATATGCCATTTCGATCCCCCATGTCAACAATGAAATGCGATCGGCAGTCCATTTTTATCGGTAACAATCTCGCATTCTCGGCAATCCAACAAGCGGCGAGAGCAGCTGGAACCAGTCGTGTTTTCGACGAGCTTCGCAACCTATATGCAGATCGACTCTACATTGGTTCAACCAATTTGGATCAAGACGGTCGTCCACCCTCTTGCCTCGGCGACCGCTCTCGACCCGAGCTACGACCGAGTCCTGACGGCGCCAGACAACACAACCGACGGCGGGCGACGAGGCTCAGCCTCCAAATTCTTCGCGGAGGCTGAGCCTCGACTACTAGACCAGTTAAAACGTAAGCTTCAATCCCAACTGCACGTTGCGACCGGGAGCGGCGCCCGTGACCGTGCCGAACGCACGATTACTGTAGGTCTGGACTCCGTTCACTGTAGTCACACTGCCAAGTGCAACGCCGGGATTCGTAAAGTTCGTCCGATTGAAGGCGTTGAAGAAATCAGCCTGCATCTGCAGTCTGATTCCCTCGCGAAGAGCAAATTTTTTGCGCATCGACAGGTCCCACAAGTAGCGGCCCGGTCCTTCGACGATGCCGACACCGCTCGATCCCTGCCGCTCATCCGGGGCAATGAAGAACGCGTTGGTGTTGAACCATGAGTCCGGGCCCTTGAGGGCGCTCGGGAGACTGACGACACCTCCCAGATAGTCGGCTCGGCGGCTTCCTATAGAGGTCGTACCTTTCACAGTCAGAAGTTGTCCGGTCTGCAATCTTGTTATTCCGCTCAACTCCCAGCCGGACAATACCGCGCCCTGCACACCTTTCCAGCTCTTGAAGAGAGGGACTCTATATGTGTAGGTGGTAACGAAGATGTGCCTGCGATCGTAGTCCGCGGGTCCGCGCTCCGACCTCCTGTCGAATGGGTTTTCGCCGGCGTCAAACGTATCGAAGTTGTTGCTCGTGTCGGTCAGAACCTTGGACCAGGTATAGCTACCGGTCATTGTCAGGTCTCCCTTTCGCTTGGCCGCGTACAACTGCAGGGCGTTGTAGCTTGATGTTCCATCGCTGATGCGCAGGTTGATCGCGGAGTACCCCTTGTACGGGCGCAGCGCATTGATGTTGAGCCGCTGGGCGGTCGGGAGCTTCGAGTTCGCCAGCAGCACCTCAAATGACGGCTGATTGATATCCGGCTGCCGAAGGAGATGCCGGCCCTGACCTGCCACCCACGCAATCTCCGCAAACAACCCGCCCGACAGTTCCCGTTGAAGGCTGAGACTCCAGTTCATCGTGTATGGGAGCTGCAGGTTTGGATCTATTGCAGTGATAGTTCCGAACGGAGCCGCCGCCGCGGGCCGGCCACCCGCCGGGTTCGAGAGGTTGCCGTTCTCGAGTTGTACGTTCGAAAGGAACGGCGGCGTGGTCAGCAGCGGAAAGATCAGATTACCCTCAATGCGATCGTAGAAGAGGCCAAACCCTCCGCGCACCGCCGTCTTGCTGTCCGCGGTCGGAGACCACGCAAAACTCATGCGCGGGGCAATCAGGTGTTGAGGCTCATAGAGCCCGCGGGGAGCTCCAGTTGGAACCGCGGCGACGTCCGGACTCTTGGCGGTGGGCACACGACCCAGCTCTTTCTCCGGCACTCCGCTCCCCGGACGCACCAGCCCATTGAATCGGTTCCCTCCTTTGGTCGTATCGATCGTGCCGTTTGCGAGAACGGTCACCGCCTTGGAAGGATCGTACAGGCGAGGATCAAAATTGACCACGTTATTGGCCTGCGTATAGATTGGAAGCGCATATTGATAGCGCGCTCCGACCTCAACGCTCAGTCTCGGGTGCAGCTTCCAGCTGTCAGATACGTACGCATCGTACTGCTTGAAACGGAAGAACCCGATCGGGTCAGCGGACGCCTCAGTGTAGGTTCTGAAATTCCCCACCAGGGCATCGGCGAATGCGTTGCCAGTCGTCTTGGTGTTCCCACTGGTGCTGAACGCGACCGAGCCGCTGTATTGCGACCGGGCGTTTTGATCCTTTCTATTGCGAATGATAAGCGCACCTGCCTTGAGCGAGTGTTTGCCCCGCACGTAGGTAAGGTTGTCGCCTACAGCGATATCAGTCGTCGGAGAGACCAGCGAGCGTGACGCTCCCTCGAAGCTTGCGAAGTTGGTGATGGTGACTGCGGGGATCCCGTTCTCAAATCGGCCGCCGCCCAGGAAGAGCTGAGGGAATTCGAAGCCGTACGTATCCCGCTTCCAAGTGTCGCCGATCGGAAATATTCGTTGAGAGTTCCACGATGCGTTGATCTTGACTTCATTGATGAGCGTCGGCTTTATGAGCCAGGTATGGCCCACCTGATAACCAAACCCCGGCCTCAGCCGGTTGTTGGGAATGGTCGGCAAATCGGCAGTTATGAATACGCCAAATGGATCGATCAGGTCGTAATCGTCGTGGAGATAACGTCCATACAGGCTGTGCTTGCCGTTTATCGTGTAATCAATCCTGACGATCTCCTGCCTGAAGTCGAATGGATTCGGCCTTTGATATATCGCGTTGTTGGCGGTCGGGGTGTCGGTGTAGGCGACAGCCAGCTTCTCCATGTCGTCGTACACCTTGGCCAGAGCCTTTCCGTCCGCCGTCATCAGCGAAGCGAGGTTTCTCCCGGGAACCGGAGTGGTCGTGCCCGGAAGGTTGAGCGTTCCAGTCCTGAGGGTGAAATCACCCCTTCTCTCTGCTCGCGTGGGAAGAGTACGCCTTACGCTCCCGGTGGAGCGACGAATGAGCTTCCATTCCATTCCTCCGAAGAAGAACAGCTTGTCTTTGATGATGGGGCCGCCGATGCTGAAGCCGAAGTCGTTGTAGCGCAGCGCAGGACGAGCAACGACTGGGCTTCCAAGACGCGAGTCTCCCGAGGGCACTATTACATCGGGCGCCAGCGCCTTGGGATTGTCGGTGAAGCGTCCCGCGGCGTTGTTGAAAAAGCTGTTTGCATCAAGCTTGTCATTCCTCAGAAACTCGAAGGCGCTGCCGTGGAATCGATTTGAACCGCTTCGCGTGACGATGTTGATCGACGCTCCGGAATTGCGCCCGTATTCGGCAGAGAAGTTCGAAGTCTGGATCTTCACCTCTCGGATGAAGTCGACTCCAACGTTGTTTATCTGACTGTTGTTGCTGCCTGAGTCCAGGTTGAAGCCGCCATCCACGGCCAGCAGATTCGCATTGCCGCGACTCCCGTTGATCGGCTGGTTGACGCTCAGGCTGGTCATCATCCCGAGCTGATCGTCAACGAGCAATGGCACGCCGGGTATCAGCGTGGTCAGCTGCATGTAGTTGCGTCCGTTTAGCGCCAGGTCCTGTACCTGGGACTGATCGACAACTCGCGAGAGCTCTCCTGAGGTAGTGTTGATAGTCTCACCCGTCGATGCCGTTACATTTATGGTGTCGCTGATCGCACCCGTTTCAAGGGCGAAATCAACCGTGAGGCGGCCGTCCGCAACCAGGGTGTAGCCGGTCCCGGTGGCCTTCTTGAATCCGTCTTGCTCCACTGAAATGCTGTAGTCGCCTACAGGGAGATTGGTCACGACGAAGAATCCGCTGTCATCCGTAGTTACGGTGCGGTTCAGTCCGGTGGCCTGGTTTGTGATCGTAACCCTGGCGCCGTGAATCACAGCTCCCGAGGAATCCTTGACCGCTCCTGAGATCCTGCCGAAATTTGTCTGCGCGCTGACGACGTTCAAATTGCCAGGCAACCAACTGGCGTTCAGGATTGCCGCCAGCATGAACGCAACTGATACTCGACTGAAAGCAGTTTTCATGGTGACCTCCAAAAGTGAGTTGTGGGGCTAACGGCTCTGTGCCCGTTCTGCCAGCACCGCTTAGCTCGGAAAAGAACAAATTAGGGATGATGACCTGTTGCGGCAGCAGCTTGCCCTCGTCCACGGCCCGGACGATAGATTGACCGTCCACCGCCCGAAGAGGACACCACCACAGTCGCAGCCAGTCGCCCCTCATTCACCAGTCATTGTCAAACTCTGGGATCCCGTCACAGCCCGTGGCGGGAATTCGCGCAATCTCAAAACGATTCAGCACAGCGGCTACAGACCGCATAGCTCTGCAAGCGCCTATCGCGATCATGAGTCGCAACGATTCAGCTCTATTCAGGTCGCCTCTCGGCCGCTCCCTGCGGATATAGCAGGTTTAGCCGGTCCTCCGGACCGACACCGGACATCCTGGCCATCACTTCTTCATACTTGCGGTCGTGGTACTTGATCGAAGCCTGCCGCAACAGCGGCGCCAGCTCCGCAGGCGTCCACGTGGTGATCTGCTGGTAAGCCCACTTCTTCTCACCGGCGGCGAAGGGAAGCAGCCAGTCCAGGGCTCTCCGAATACCTCGACCATCCGGTGTGGAATAGGTCCACAGATCCGTTCCCGTGTTCTCAGCGAGCGCGGCCGCCGCAAAGAAGCCGCTCAAATTCCCCACGCTGTAGCTCCACCCTTTGGTGCGGGCGATCTCGAGAGGTTGGCGCCCATCAGGCTCGATCTGCTCGGCGATGCGTCTCTCGAGGCTCTCGCGCAAGATCCTGGCCGCCAGATCCCGTTTGCCGGTGAAGAAGGCAAAAGAAGCAACCTGAACATCATAGTAAGTTCCGTGATTGTTCTTCTGCGCGGCCTCATCGCGGCCATGCTTGCTCTCCAGCAACCACTGAAGATACTTGTCGAACCAGAATTCCAGCCCCTGCTGATCAGCCTTCGTCCAGGCCTTCGAGCCAGCCAGCAGTCCGACAGCATCCACTACTTTGGGAAGACCGCTGGTCTCAATGATGCCGATGCCGCGCCCTTGATTGACGCCGGGAATTGCCTGCCCATAATTCAAATGAGGATTCATTCGAGTTGCCGGATCGAGGAACCAGACTCGGAGCAACTGCGCCGCCTTTGCCGCATACGCTTCATCGCCTTTGAAGTAGTAGGCGAGCGCCAGGGTCTCTGTCGCCGACATCAGCTTGCCGAAACTCTGATGATCGGGGATCTTGTCGATCTCCGGATTCCGTTCGCCATCGCGTCTGACGTAGGGCAAGTGGTTCGCCGTGTCAGGATTTGGCCAGAAGTAGGGCGCCTGGCTCATGTAATCATGTTTGTCTCCGCCAGGCGGCAGCACGTTCTTGTCGACAACGGAGAAAGGACCTGCCTTCAATGCCGCTCGCGCATCAGCCTCCAGTCGGGACAGCGCGGCGCTGAGGATCTGATCGCCCGCAGCTAGCCGGCGCTTTGTCTCGGCCAGGTGTTTGCCGTCTAAACGGAAAACCCTCGGCGCCGCGTCGCTCCGCGATTGAGCCGCACTCGCCCCCATCGCGCATGAGCCGATCAGCGCGATGGTAAGGAAGCGCCAACTACCCCGGAACCTGACTGTTGTTCTGGCAGAATCCATATCAAGTCTCGCCCGTTGTCCGTGGGTTGTTCCATTGGCCGCGATTCTCTTGCCCGCGACCAACATCGTCACCTCCCCATCCAGCCCCCATCCACAACGAGAACATGACCATGCACGAAATCGCTCGCCGTGGAACAAAGAAAGAGCGCAGCGCCGGTCAGATCAGAGGGCTCGCCCCACCGGCCCGCGGGAATGCGTTCCAGAATCTGTCGATTGCGCGTTTCATCGCGCTGCAGCGCGGCAGTATTATCGGTGCGAATGTAACCCGGCGCGATGGCGTTGACATTGATCCGGTGCATCGCCCATTCGTTGGCCAGCGCCTTCGTCAATTGTGCGACGCCTCCTTTCGCAGCCGCGTAACCGGGCACGGTGATTCCGCCCTGAAATGAGAGCAGGGAAGCGATACTCAGGATCTTGCCTCCGCTACCGCGATCGAGCATGTGTCGGCCCGCGAGCTGCGACAGACGGAAGACGCTCGATAGATTCACTTCAATGACCGCGTCCCAATCTGCTTCGGAATGATCAACAGCGGGAGTGCGGCGAATCGTGCCCGCGTTGTTCACGAGAATGTCCAATTGCCCGAAGCTCTCGATCGTCTCTGCGGTCAGGCGCTGCGGTGTAGTCCGGTCTTGCAAGTCTCCCAACAGAGGCAGAGACCGGCGGCCTCTCTCTTCCACCAGACCGCAAGTGGCATCGGGCCGACGGGTGTTGCCGTGACACGCCACGTCTGCGCCCGCTTCAGCGAGGGCCACGGCAATGGCGGCTCCCAGGCCCGCGGATGCCCCGGTCACTAGCGCAACCTTTCCATCAAGCCTGAACGAATCCAGAATCATGAGGTCGCTTCATGCTCCGCGCCATTCCGCGTGAGGAAGTCTTCCCTGACCGGCGTGAAGATATCGATCAGCACAACTTCTTCATCCAGCATTGTCGCGGCGTGCCAGCATCCCGACGGAAAGTGGAGCACGTCGCCGGCCTGCGCGATCCGCTCCTCGCGGCCAATCGTGAAACGAACTCGGCCGCGTTCGACCATCGTGATCTGTTCATGGGGGTGATCGTGAGCGGCTGTAACGACGTTGGGCGCGAAACGCAGGCGGCAGAGCATCAGGTCATCGCCGACTACCAACTGGCGCTCAATCCCTTCTTCGAGCATCTCTATGGGAACGGTCGCCCAGTTCACATGCTGAGTCGAAGCGCTTGAATTGGCGGACGGGGTTGACGTCATCATTTCCCTCCTCGTCCCGCTTCAAGCCCGGACCCGCCCTGAGCATAATCGGGCTGCACGTTGACGACTCCGAATCGACGATCCTCGCCTTCACGATTGGCCGCCATCATCCACAGAAAATTGATCGACCCGCCGGGCGCCGCCACATTCGGGTGATAACCCTGCGGCATCAGCACGCAATCACCCTCGCGCACGACGACTGCCAGTTCCGGCGATTTCGGATCCGTGTAGACCAGTTGTATGCCCCAGCCTGGCGCGGGCATATCAATGTAGAGGTAAGCCTCTTCAAGCATGGCTGCATGCTCGTGCGGCGGCCACGACGTCCAGTTCCCGGGCTTGCTGAAAGTGACGCCTGCCAACAGTCTGCCGGCCTCCACGTTCTTGCCGATCAGCACATTCAA
>JBGPFL010000224.1:0-7181 GCA_041483295.1 Blastocatellia bacterium
ACCTTGCCGAAAGAATTGAAAGAACTATCAAGCGTGCCGTCAGTGTTGTAGCGCGCAAGGCCGAACCGATAGAGGCCTGTGCTCGGATTCCTTACCGATCCAACAACGACAATGCGCCCATCTGCCGGCTGGATGGCGAGGGCACCGGCGAATTCACTGTCGCCGAAGTCCGTCGACACCATGCCGCTGCCATTGAACGTCACGTCAGCGCTTCCGTCCGGGTTGTAGCGAGCGACGGCGAAGTCGAAATTAGCCGTTCCGGCCACAACGATCCTGCCATCGGGCTGGAGCCCCACGGCGGCAGCGTCGAAGGAACTTGACAGCACCTTGCCGTCCTGGTTCGGCCCGAAGCTGGTGTCGAGCGAGCCGTCCACGTTGTAGCGCGCGAGCGCGAGCCCGCCGTCCGAACTGCCCGCCGCCACGATCTTGCCGTCCGTTTGAATGACGACGCCGCTAACCGAATCGCCGCCGCCGAAGTCTGTGAGGACCTGGCCGTTCGTGCCGAAGCTGGCATCGAGAGAGCCATTAGGGTTGTAGCGCGCGAGGGCGAAGTCGGCAGCAAGCCCTTCAGGGTCGGATGCGCTTGCGTGGCGCCCAGCCGCAACGATCTTGCCATTCGGCTGCATGGCAAGGGCGTTGACTGCATCAAGGCCGCCGGAGAAATCTGTGAGGACTTTGCCGCCGGCGCCGAAGGTCGGATCCAGATCGCCCGCCGCGGCACTGACCCCAGTCGAGAGACTTGACAGAAGAAGCAAAGCCACCAGGCAGAGCGCAAAGAGCCTGGATGCGTGCTTTGCCATTAGGCCGGCCCGTCGATTGGATTGGTCGATTGGTTTTCTCATAGTTCCTCCAGCCGCATTGGCAGTAATCGTAGCGGTCAACAAATTGAGAGTTCTGGGAGTCACGGCGCGGACCAGAACGAAATCTCACGTCCGCAACTGGTCTCCGTTTCAAATGGCGGATGGCAATTCGTCGGACCGGCAGAGATGTAACCCGACCCTGCCACTGCCCTCCGATTGCCCCGCCCGCCGCCTGGCGTTAGAATGGCCGTTCGATCCGGCTTCCGACGCCTCTCATCTGCTCGTCGCATGCGGACCCTAACAAGAGAGCGGTTCAGGAGTCCTTACTCACGCCTGAGTTTTTTCCGAGTGTTTTATGAGGGCTTCGTTTTGACGGCAGTAAACAAAGAGAAGGACAAGACATACGAGTTCGGGCCGTTTCGCCTGGATGGAATTGAGCGCCTTCTGCTGCGCGATGGACAGGCCGTCCAACTTGCGCCCAAAGTGTTTGACACTCTCGTCGCCCTGGTGGAAAACAACGGGCACCTGGTCACCAAAGACGATTTGATGTCGAGGCTATGGCCCGACACATTTGTCGAAGAAGGAACTCTAACTCGCAACATATCTGATCTGAGGAAGGCTCTCGGTGAGGCTCCCGGTGGAGAGCGGTATATCGAGACCGTCCCGAGACATGGCTATCGGTTCACCCCACAAGTAGCCGTGGTAAGCGGGGCCGCCCCCTTGATCATTGAGAAGCACACTCGCTCGCGAGTAATCACCGAACAAGACGTCGAGCAGGAGTTACTTTCGCCTGGAGTCGAAATAGGAAGGCAACGACACTGGCTGTTGCGCTCACGGATGGCCACCGGCATTGCCTTGCTCATCGCGCTCGCAGCGGGCGCTCTTCTCTCGTATCGCTACCTCGCTACCGAGAACGGAATATCGCCGATTCGTTCAATAGCTGTACTCCCGTTCGCGTCTTTAGGCGAAGAGCGAGCGGATGAATACCTTGAGCTGGGCATGGCCGACGCTTTGATCACCCGGCTCACAAATGTGAAGCGTATAGCGGTCCGGCCATCCAGCTCTGTGCTCAAGTACAATCAGCCCGGGAGGGACGCTCTTGCAGTAGGTCGTGAACTAGGAGTAGACGCGGTGCTTGAAGGACGCGTCCAAAGATCAGGCGAACGATTCCGGGTGACAGCGCAACTGGTGAGTATGAAAGAGGGCATACCGTTGTGGGCCGATACGTTCGACGTAAGGTTTACCGATATCTTCTCCTTGCAGGACTCGATCTCGAAGGAGATCGTGCGGACGCTGGCGCTCAATCTGACTGGCGAGGAGCAGAAGCAACTGACCCGCCGCTACACCGACAACATTGATGCATATGAGGCCTATATAAGAGGGCGCTTCTGGTGGAACAAGCGGTATGACGAAGGCTTTCGAAAAGCGATCGACTACTTTGACCAGGCGATAGCGCATGATCCAGGCTACGCCCTACCGTACGCGGGGCTGGCCGATTGCTACGCCATTATGAGCCCCTACAACGTGCTCACGCCGGAGGAGAGCTACAGGAAAGCGAAGTCGGCGGCGACGAAGGCCCTCCAGATCGATGATCGGTTAGCGGAGGCACACACATCGCTGGCTCACTTGACCTGGATGTACGAGTGGGACTGGGCTGCCGCCGAAACCGAATTCAAGCGCGCCATTGACCTCAACCCCAACTACGCAACTGCCCACCAGTGGTATTCCGTCTACTTATCGGCGATGGCGCGCCACGACGAAGCTATTAGAGAAGCAAGCCGAGCTTACGAGATTGAGCCGGTTTCGCTGCCCATAATCCGGGATCTGACAAGAGCCTACTACCACGCGCGCCGATACGATGAGGCGATAGCCACTTATATGAAGGCGCTTGAACTGGATCCGCGTCATTACCGGTACAACTCCTGGCTCGAACTGGCGTATATCCAAAAGGGGTCTCACGATCTGGCGGTCGAAGTGCATCTGAAGGCCATGAGAATTCTCGGGGCCAATCCGATGGAGATGGGCACCTTAGAAAGAGCCTACCGCACGTCGGGCTGGCAGGGCTTCTGGCGGAAAAAACTCGGGTTGATGAAGGAGCATGCAGACCGCTTCTATGTCATACCATACAATCTGGCACGCACCTCCGCCCTGGCCGGCGAGACGAATCAGGCCTTTGAATGGCTTGAGAAAGCATACACGGAGCACTCTGACCACCTCGTTCTTCTCAAAGTAGATCCGATTTTTGATCCGCTGCGAGCTGATCCCCGATTTGCGGATTTGATGCGGCGTGTCGGCCTCCCACAGTGAATTGGGGTTAGCTTAGTTCGAAGTCTACCGCCAGGAACAGTCCCTTCTCCGCCCAGTCGCAGATCCACCTCAGCGCCTGCGCATCCAGCGTCTGGTTGTCTTCTCCCGGCTGTGATGTGAGGGCGATCGCTGATCCAACCGAGTTGCCCGCCGCCAGGGCGCTGAAGAGATCGTACTGCCGCCGGGAGAGATCGTGCAGTGCAACCCGGTATTCCCAGCGGGTAATAAGCAGGAAGGTGTCTGCTGCCTGCGGAAGTTCCGGATTCACACGACGTCGTACCTGTTGGAAGTACATGTTCACGGGAAACCGAAAGCGAAGAAGCCTCAAGCACGGGACCGGAGTCAGTCGGGCTCTCAAAAGCTGGGGCGGCGGTATGGACAGCAAGCTCCGAGAGTCCGGAAGATTGGTCTTACCCTCGACGCCCGGTCCGTCGAATACTTCACTGAATGCGCGCTCCAGGGCAGCGAGGTCGATGACGAAGTCGGGCCAGCTCTCACGATAGCCCTGTGGTGTGCTCGGGTTCGGGCGAGTCTCCGCCAAATGGCGGCAAAAGCCCTCGCCCAAGTGGTGCAACGTGTGACTGGACGGCGGATTACTCTGCAGGTAGTCCAGAGCGAAAAGATCAAACAACTGTTGGCCCAGAGCATGCAACAAGACCGGAAACTCCGCTCGCAGGCATTCGACCAGCCGAGCGAAGTAGGAGCGGCCGTACATAGCCAGCCGCTCGACGCCACTAAGCGCACGAGATCGGCCGATCACCTCTTCGATCTGTTCAGGCGCCAGATCGATGTGCCTTCGCGCGTGCGAGGAAGCTGCGCCCGCGCGGACTCCATCCCGGTCTACGATCACGGTCTGCATCCAGCGCTGAAGTCGGTCGAGATCGATTGCTCTCGTTGTCATTGTGAAGTCTCTGCTCAACTTCCTACTGGATCCGGGACCAGAAAGTTCATCGGGTTGGAGAGGGCAAAGGCTCCAGGCTCACCGATTTCCGGCGGTTCGGCGACTCTGGAGGTCGGCTTCGCATTCAGGTAGTCGCGTGCCTTGACTACCTCCGCATGAACAACAGGAAACGCTGGTATTCTCGCGTCCCACTCAATCGATGTTGAAGCTCCGCCCGTGAGTCGATATGCGTGCCGATAGAGTTCCAACACCCGCTCGATAACCGGCCCATCGTGAGTATCGATCAGATGGGTTCTGCAGTTAGTGTGCCCAGCCAGGTGAAACTGGATAACTCTGTTGTGTGGAACCGACTCGATGTACTCGACCGGATCGAAGTCATGGTTGATTCCTGAAACGTACACGTTGTTCACATCCAACAGTAGTCCACAGTCGGCTTCCTCAGCCATCCGGCTGATGAACTCCCACTCTTTCATGGTCGAGTCAGTGAAGGTAATGTAGCTCGACGGGTTCTCGAGGACCAGCGGCCGCTCCAGGAACTCCTGCACCATTCGAATGCGCCCGACCACGTGCGCGAGCGAGCGCTCATTGAAGGGAATGGGGAGCAGGTCGTGAGTGTTAATTCCGGCCACTCCGGTCCAACAGAGATGATCCGAGACCCACAAAGCCCCGATCTCAGCAGCCAGCCGCTTCAGCTTCTTCAGGTACTCCAGGTTCAGCGGGTCGGTGCTGGCGATTGACAGAGAGACACCATGCATCGCCACCGGGTAACGCTCGGCAATTTGATTGAGTCTATATCTAGGCAGGCCTCCCGAGTCCATGAAGTTTTCGGAGATGACCTCGAACCAGTCGACCGCAGGGTTCTGCTCGAGCACGTATTGCATGTGCATGCCGCGCAGCCCAACGCCGAAGCCGAGAAAAGGATGGCCGAGTCTTGCTTGAATCATGGTTGAGTCATGGTTGAGTCATGGCCTGGTCGTAGTAGTCAGTCACTGTGAATCTGATACATCTTTTGCCCTCTGCGCGGACCTCACTCTTTAGTACCGGCGCACGGCGGAGCAGGACCGAACGGTATTCCAACTTGGCTCATCCGTTCTTCGAACAGTTTGCGAGCCAGGTCCCACACCAGTGTCCCAGTGTTTACTCCAACACTAATTGTAGTGCCAGGCAGGATCGGACTGCCGCACGCGCCATATGACTTGCATAGATTCTCATTAGGGTGATTCTGAAAGTCGTACTGCCTTGGATCGGTCATAGGGAAGTAAGGGTTCGGCGATCCGCAGCCCCCTTGAGCTCGACAGTCGTTGTGACCGGCGCAGATGTGCGGATCGGCGGTCGCACAATACCCCATTCCTGCCATTTCGGCTGTGCCTGTAATGTCGTGCCCCTGACAAGCATTCAAACCCCTACAAACGTGTATTTCAAGCCTCGGCACTTCTGCCTCTTCTGCCGCAAACACCAACTCCAGTCGTTCCGCATAGAACGTCAGCATCGGGACCACCGAAGTGTCCAGGTAGTCGCTGACGGTCATCTTGCCGCCATAGGTGAAGACCTCGACGTTCTTTGCTTCTTGGGACTCACTCAGCTCGCCCGCGCATTGTGCGAGATAGGCGAGGCGCTCCTTGAAGAAGGTCCAAGCGGAGGCCTTGTGAGGCAGGAACTCGATCGTCCTGTCGAAGGTGAAGCTCGGACCGGCGTTACCCGTCACCGGCTTCCGACTGGCAGGCAACTGAGTCAATGTGCCGCCCAGTCCGCTCAGGACGTACACCATCATTCGCAGCGTGGTCTGTACCAGCGACGCGACCTCATAGGGTGTCTCATCCGTATGCGCGAAGCTCCGCAACAGCATCTTCATCATCAGGTCGTACAGCTCGTTGAACAGGGTTGCAACACCGGCGGCCAATGGATCGTCGATCAGCGACACAGGCGTGTCCGCGTCGGGCGGCACATTGTTAGCGGGGTAGGGATTTGGCAGCACCGGCCGGACCGGACTGAAGTTCGGATCACTCTTCACGATCTGCGAGTACTGGCTCAGTATCTGGCAAAAGGTGGTCTCGTGACTCTGGGTGGTGATCACGGGGAAATCTACACCGGTGGTAGCCCGGAACTTCTGCCACTCAACAACGTCTCCTTCGCCCTGTACCACGATGGTGTTGATGGCGATAAGCGCGGACTTCAGATCCGTGACTGGATTGAGTAACGGAACCTTCAACTCATTGGACTCGCCGAAGTCGGGTTGAGGGACGCGCGCAGCCTTCGCTCTCGGAGTTGACGGCAATACGCCATAGCCGAAGAGGTCGGTGACGGCCGCGTCAGTCATCTGCGCGGATGGAGGACCGATGAAAAGCGCAGCTTCTCCGATTTGACTGGAGAGGGCGATAAAGGTCTTCGCGATGCGCAGGTAGAGCTCGCCAACGGTGATTGGCGGTTGAGCGGTTTGTGGGCACGACAGATTCTTTAGCGCGTCCGGGTCACCCGCGCACTTGGGGTCCTTCGTGGGGACGCCCGTACAGAGCTGGTCTTGTTCAAACGACTCAAAGCAGATGAACCCGTTCAGCGTGTCGCGGCTGAAGGGCAGCAGATCCAGCCTGAAGTTCGGCGGATAGTATTTCATCGTGTTCTGCGGGAGGTTGGGCCGGCTAAAGTGTGGCGCTCCACCGATCGAGGTCAACATGTTCGAGGCCAGGGAGAGATGAAGCATCTCCTGAACAGCCACGTCGATGATCGAACCCTGCCAGTCACTCACACAGTTGAACTCGTCTGGGGTCATGCCTCCTTCGGCGAGGTCGCTCTTCAGCGAGTATGCCGCAAAGAGGTAGACGCAGAGCAGTTGATGCTCAATTTCAGAAGCCTCGCTCAGCAACGAGATGAGGTCCTCTCGGGTCAATGATTCAACAGGCAGCGGATTCTGGGCCATAGTAGCTGTCTCCTTCCGGTCGAATAGACGAGAGGCTGATCACACGCAACAAGTCGTGGTTACTGCATTCAAGAGACGGTTTCAGCCTCAAGTTCGTGAATCGCCACCTTGCGCACGCGTTCAAGCATCAGTGGCCGGTCCGACGGAAGTCCGTACAACTCGTTGCGAAAACGATGATAGGAAACGACGGCCACATCTCCACCAAGAGCCGCCTCGCCGAAAACATAGGTAAGAATGGGGATGAAGAGATCGTGGGGGG
>JBGPFL010000225.1:0-7155 GCA_041483295.1 Blastocatellia bacterium
CATGCACTCGTCAGGGGCGGGCACGGAGGCCCGCCCCTACAGGTTATTATCGAATCAGTCCCAGTCTTGATTGCACCCGGCGTGCATAACGGCGCCAAAAAGAAATGTGCTTTTCGGATGAGCATGTTAAGATTCCGCCTAACCGACTCAAGCTAATCTCTGAGAAGCGACAGGTGACCACGATGCGCTGGCGGACTGCTGTCTGCTCATTATTGCTGCTTACGTACGGCTCTGATTTCATGCCTGCGCTCGCGCGTTTCGAGTTCACCGAATCGCATATGGGAACGCGCTTCAGGATCGTCGTCTACGCGGCCACCGCTCAAGCAGCGAGCCTTGCTTCGAGCGCCGCTTTCGAACGAATTACGAGACTCGATGCTATCATGAGCGACTATCGTGAAACCAGCGAATTGATGTTGCTCTGCAAGCAGGACGCGCGCAGAAAGGTGACGGTAAGCGAAGACCTTTTTCGCGTGCTTGTGAAGTCCCAAGAGCTGGCCAAAAGATCGAATGGCGCCTTTGACGTTACGGTTGGTCCGCTCGTCAGACTCTGGCGGCGAGCGCGCCGAACAGGTGAACTGCCGGACAAACAGAGACTCGCCGAGGCTCTGGAATCGACCGGCTACACCAGGCTGCATCTCGACCCGAAGGGCCGCTCAGTCACGTTGGACAAGAGTGGAATGTTCCTGGATCTGGGCGGCATCGCGAAAGGCTATGCGGCGGACGCAGCGATGGCGGTGTTGAAGGAATACGGGCTCAATCGATCCCTCGTTGCAGCCGGCGGAGACATAGCGGTGGGCGCTCCTCCTCCCGACAAGGACGGCTGGGTCATAGTCATCGCACAGCTCGAATCGGTTGATGCTCCGCCATCACGTTGTCTCGTGCTACACGACTCGGCGGTTTCAACTTCCGGAGACGCAAATCAGAACGTCGAGATCGGCGGAGTTCGCTACTCGCACATCGTCGATCCCAGGACCGGGCTTGCCCTGACGGGCCGCAGCAGCGTCACGGTGGTTGCCCTCGATTGCGCGACTTCGGATGGATTGGCGACGGCTGCGAGTGTTCTCGGTCCGCAAGAAGGACTGAGGTTGATTGATTCGACGGCCGGCGCGGCTGCCCTGTTCGTTCAGGTCGAGGGCGAAGGGATCCGCAGTTTAGAGACGAGCCGCTGGAAGCAGATACGCAAGACGGACGCGAAACAGGCGTCTATTCAATAGCGATTCTTCACGTGGAACCCAATAGGAGGGGCAGAATGAAAAGGAGAGAGTTTGTGAAGTCTTCAATTGCAGCACCACTCATTGCCGGCTCGGCGTCTCTGACCGGTCTTGCCGGCGGTTCTCAAGATCGTGGCAATCCGAAGCCCGAGTATTACGAACTGAGACTCTATCACCTCAAGCGCGGGCCGCAGGTGAAAAGGATAAACGACTTCTTTCGCGACGTCGCGCTTCCGGCGATGACGCGGAACGGGCTGGGGCCGATTGGCGTCTTCGATGTGCTGACGGGTCCCGACAGCCCGACCCTCTATATGCTGATCCCGCACAAGTCGATGGACTCTTTCGCTACTGCATCGGCGCGCATCAACGCCGACGCCGAGTACCAGAAGGCCGGTGCAAGTTTCATCAATGCGCCGCCGACCGACCCCGGTTACTCGCGGATAGAGAGTTCGTTGATGGTAGCCTTCGATGGCATGCCGAAGCTCGAAGTGCCGGCGGCCGCAACGGGCAACAAGCCAAGAATCTTCGAGCTGCGAACCTACGAGAGCCACAGCAAGAAAGCCAACAAGAAGAAGATCGAGATGTTTCACAGGGGGGAGATCGGGATCTTTCGCCGCACGGGCCTGCAGCCGGTCTTCTTCGGCGAGACGCTGGTGGGTACAAAGCTTCCGAATCTCACTTACATGGTCACCTTTGAGAACCTGGCCGCGCGCGAGAAGAATTGGGCTGCGTTCGCAGCAGACCCGGAGTGGAAGAAGCTGAGCGGGTTGCCGGAATATGCCGATAGCGAGCTCGTGTCGAACATCAGTAACATATTCCTGCGCCCGACTGCTTATTCGCAGATCTGACGGCGTCGAACCCGTGGATTCCTAATCGAGGAGAACAATGATGAACAAGAAGGTGGCGGTAGTTTTCTGCATAGGCATATTGACAGGCGTTGCCGGAACCGTCGGAGCATTGGCGTGGACTACAAGCGTTTCAGCGATAGTGAAGAACAGCAGCAAGATCGTACTCGAGAATGACAAAGTGCGAGTGAAGGAGGCGATTTTCATGCCGGGCGAGAAGCCCGGCATGCACACTCACGAGTTTGCCCACGTCGGCGTGGTAATCGACGGCGGCACGCTCAAGTTCAACTATCCGGATGGGAAGACCGAGACGCTCGAGTTGATGAGAGGCGGTGCGGGCTATCGCGACGCCAAGGTCACCCACGAGGCCGTGAATATGGGAGAGACGCCGGTGCGAGTGATTGAGGTTGAAATCAAGTCCGGTACAATCGCTTCCCCCCACCGCTGAAAGGGTCAGCTGCGAATGACACGAGTATCACCAATCAGCACGAAGGATTCGTGTCCATTCGTGAAATTCGTGTCATTCGTGGTCTGCCTTTTCCTCACCGGGTTGTTTCTCTCTGGGACACGCTCTGTAAGCAGCGCTCCCGCGGTGACGTTCACTGACGTGACCAAAGCCGCCGGCATCAACTTCTCAAGCTTCTCGTCGCCGGAGAAGAAGTACATAGTCGAAAGCATGAACGGCGGAGTCGCTCTATTCGACTTCGACGGCGATGGCCGCCTCGACATCTACCTGGTGAACTCTTACACAGTCGAAGCGGCGCTCGCGAACCGTCCGCGGCCGCCTGCCGCGCTCTATCGCAATCGCGGCGATGGGACCTTCGAGGAGGTAGCGGCTAAAGCCGGCGTGGCCGACCCGGGCTGGGCCATGGGCGTGGCGGTAGGCGACTACGACAACGACGGCTTCGACGATCTCTACGTCACCTGCTTTGGACCTAACCGCCTTTACCATAACCGGCGCAATGGGACGTTTGAGGATGTCACGTCCAAAGCGGGAGTCGGCGACCCGCGATTCTCTACCGGCGCGGCGTGGGGCGATTACAATCGGGACGGCTATCTGGATCTGTTTGTCTCCAACTATGTCGACTTCAAGCTTGAGGATCTGCCGCAGTTCGGGAAGGGCCAGTTGTGCCAGTATCGCGGCATCCCGGTTCAATGCGGGCCGAGGGGACTGCCGGGATCGGGCGACGTTCTCTACCGCAACAACGGCGACGGGACGTTCACGGACGTGTCGAAGGCCGCGAAGGTCGAGGATCCGTCAGGCTACTACGGCCTCGGGGTGATGTGGACCGATTTCGATGACGATGGGTGGTTGGACATCCTGGTGGCTAACGATGCCACGCCGAACTACGTGTATCGCAACAACCATGACGGCACGTTCACGGAGATCGGTTTGATGCTGGGGCTGGCGGTGGATGAAAACGGAGTCGAACAGGGAAGTATGGGGATCTCGATCGGCGACTACGACCGTGATTGCCGGCTGGATGTAGTCATCACCAACTTCGCGGATCAATACAACACTATCTATCACAAGAACGCTGACGGCACATTCACCGATGTGTCGCGGGCGACGAAGACCGCGGATGTGAGCATGCCATACGTGGGCTGGGGGACGAAATTCTTCGACTACGACAACGACGGCTGGCTCGACCTGATGGTGGTGAACGGCCACGTCTATCCGCAGATCGAAGGCGCATATCCCGGCGGAATGTATCGCCAGCGCAAGCTCCTCTACCGCAACTTGCGAGATGGAACCTTCGCCGAAGTCTCGTCGAGCCTGGGGGCGGCCCTGATGGAGCCGCGAGCTTCGCGAGGAGCTGCATTTGGGGATTACGACGAAGACGGCGACGAAGACGTAATCGTTAACGATCTGGATGGCCCGCCAATGCTGCTGCGCAACGACGGCGGGTCGAAGGCCGGGCACTGGGTCAGCCTGAAGCTTGTAGGAACGAAGTCCAATCGGAATGCGGTTGGGGCAAAAGTGTGGCTCAAGGCTGGAGGGATGACGCAGGTCGACGAGGTACACAGCGGCGACAGCTACCTCTCCCATTCGGACTGGCGGCTCCATTTTGGCCTGGGTGCGGCGACGAAGGTTGATGAGGTGACCATTCGCTGGCCGGGGGGCGCATCCGAGAAGCTGACCAATCTGAGCGTCGACAGAGCGTGGACTGTGACTGAAGGGAAGGGTATCAGCAAGTGAGGAGAGTGGGAGAGTGGGAGAGTGGGAGAATGGGAGAATGGGAGAATGGGAGAATGGGAGAATGGGAGAATGGGAGAATGGGAGAATGGGAGTGTGGTAGTGTGGGCTCTCCCACTCTCCCACTCTCCCACTCTCCCATTCTTCCTAAGGCTTTGGAGTGCGGGCGCGGTCGTTCTTCAACTGCGCTGCCTTGAGTCGCTGCACTTCACTGAACTCGCGCGCCGCATCTTCACTGCGCCCGAGTTGTTGATAGACACGCGCAAGCGCGTAGTGCTTATCCGGATCATCCGGATCGCCCTTCACAGCGTACTCGAGTGGAGCGACCGCCGCAGCAGGTTTGTTCTGCTTCGCCAGTATCTTGCCGAGGAGCGCGTTCCCTTCGTGTGACTGCGGGTCCAGCCTAAGAGCAACGTTGAGTCTTCCCAGCGCGCCGTCGAGATTGCCATCAGCCTCGTTAAGATAAGCCAGATAGTAGAGCGTAGAGAAGTCGCGGGGGGTTCGGGCAAGCTCCTTTTCAAACGAAACGATCGCTTCCTTGTTGCGCCCCAGCTTCAACAGCGCGAGGCCCAGCGAATACTGCAAGCGCGGTAGGTCTGCACTGAGGCTTGCCGCGATTTCCAATTCAGACACTGCGCGTTCGTATTCAAGCTGCGACAACAGGACCTGTCCCTTCAGCAAGTGCGAAGCCGGCACGCCGCTCGAAGACTCAACCAACTTGCTGATCACGCGATCCGGATCAGGCCTGCCCAATCGGAGAGAAGCCAACCCCATGCTGTATAGAACCGCCGGATCCATCGGCGAAATTCGCGCAGCCCTCTCAAGATGCGGCAAGGCCTCGGCGTCACGTCCCAACTCGACCAGCGCTATTCCGAGCAGCTGCAGCGCCTGGAGGGATACAGGGTCTTTTTCGAGGACTCTCTGGAAAACATCTACGGCCTTTTCGAATTGTCCGGCACGGTGATGAGCGATCCCGAGATTGAGCAGGAGGGGGGTCAGTTGCGGCGCGAGCTTCAGGGCTCTCTCGTAAGCGTCTACTGATTCTTCGTACCGGCCCAGTCTCGAGAGCACGCCGCCGAGATTGGCGAGAGCTTCGACGTAGTCGGGATTAGCTTTGAGTAGAGCTTGATACTCTGTGGCTGCTTCTTGGAGCGCGCCCTGTCGTTGAAGCTCGACGGCTCGATTAAAGCGCGCGGTGGTGTCGGCCGGTTGCTGCGCACCGATCCACGTGAGGGTCAGCAGGATGAGAACGTGGGACATCGACATCGCGGTCATATGGGTCTCTACTGCTTCTTCGCCCGCGCTCGCATCTCAGCTTCCTTTGCTTTCAGGCGTGCCGCATTCGGCGCGTCCGGCCTGGCATCCAGATAGATTCGCAACTCGTTTGCCGCATCCTTATACCGCTCCTCGCGCGCATGAAGATCGGCCAGATAGATGTGAGCCGTGACCGCTGCCTTTGCGTCGAGCTTCAGTGCTTCCTGTAATGCCTTTTTTGCCTCGTCGCGCCGATCGATAGCAAGGGTGGCGATACCCAGGAATAGATGCGCGTTCGCTATTGAAGGATCAACCTGGATCGCTCGCTCCAGGTACCGAATAGCTTCGCCAAACTTCTGCTGTTCCAGATAGCAGTATCCGAGACCTCGAAGCGCCGGTCCCCAGTCTTCATTGAGTGTGAATGCCCGTGTGAAGTCTTCACTGGCCTCGGCGATCTGGTTCTTCGTGATGTATATCTCGCCTCGTTCAGCGAGCGCTTGAAAGTAACCAGGATAGGAGTCGATCGCTCGCGTTAAACTCTCCAGCGCCTTGTCTATCTGTCTATCGCTCTTTCGCTTCACACCGTCGTCAAATGCTTTCTTCGCTTCTTTGGGTATCTGTTGCGAAGCCTCGGCAAGCGAGATAACGCCGGGCTTGGGACCGTTTCTCCGGGTTGTGGGCTCTCGCAGGTACAGGTTTATTAGGACACGGTTGCCGGCGGTTCTGCCGGTGTCGGCTTCAATTGGATCTGTGTACTGATTTGCATCTTGCGGGTTGGTGGCGGCGAGACGATATCGGCCTGCCGGGACCTGAAACTGATAGCGGCCGCTGCTGTCAGTCATAGTGTCGTAGTTGAGACCCGTCTGTCCTGAGATCTTAACTTTGACGTGCACAGCAGGATTGCCGTCCGGCAAGCTGACCGTTCCCAGGACAATGATGCCTTGCAAAGGTCGAGCCCATAAGGAGGGGATTCCAAACAACAGCAGGAAGAGGAACATCAAAGCTCGCAGAGCGCGACGACATTCATCAGCCTTGCGGTAGCGGGCAATTCTGCTGCTGCATTCGAAGCTCACTTGGCTCTGAAAATTTGACACGGAGACCATCGTAGCAAAAAGCGTTCAGTCTGTCAGTCTGACTGCCGACTTCGGGACGCTCGACGCCTGACAGCTTCGATGTAAGAAGGGGTCCGCAAGTTAGTCTTGCGGACCCCTTGGATTCTATGCGCGCTTTTTCAGAGCGGCCTAGAAGTAAAGTTTAGCCGCGACTTGAATCACACGGTTTGGAGAAACGAATCCGGGCTGCCCGTTGAATTCGCCTACCCCCCGTCCGATTCGGCCCGCTAGAGAATTGCCGCGAATGTTTTGGATGTTGGCACTCGAGGCCTGCTGGTTCTCTTTGTAATTCGAGAAGTTCGACGCGATGTTCCAGGTCTGCCCCGTGCTGATGTTGTCGAATTGGGCATGGTTGAAGGCGTTGAACAGTTCGACGCGAAGCTGCAGACGGCGCTTCTTCTCCGCGTCCAGGGCGAAGTTCTTGAAGATCGAGAAGTCGCTGACATTGATCCCCGGCCTTCTGATGTAGGTCCGTGGCCACGGCCCGACCGTGCCGACATCAGGAAGCCTGAACTGAGTGTAGTCGTACCACGCCA
>JBGPFL010000226.1:0-7137 GCA_041483295.1 Blastocatellia bacterium
TGCCTACCGCCTACCGCCGACTGATCACCGGGAAGGAGACTTGGAAATCGCGTAGCTGCCCGCAAATCTGACATATCAGATCAGTGCAAAATGCTTGACATCACTAAGCGAATTCTTCATACTCAGCGCGCTTTACGCGGATGGGCCTTCACATCAGTCGAACGTTAGACTCTGAGGTCAGGACTGCAAAGGGGTGACATATGAGTAATCGCTTGAGGCTGGTGGTTGTTCTACGGATTATTTTTCTCCTCAGTTGTTCCATTCCCGCATTCTCGCAAGCTATCATCGGCTACGCTCAACTCAACGGCACCGTCCAGGACACAAGCGGAGGAGTGCTGGTTAAAGCCGCCATTACTCTGCGTGGAGTGGATACGAATCAGGTCTACACGGCGGTTGCCAACGACGCCGGGTACTATCTTATCCCAAGCCTCCCGCCCGGAAAGTATGAGTTGGTGGCGACCTATTCGGGGTTCGCCAAGTATACCCAGACCGGGATTGTATTGACGGTGGGCCAAACCGCTACCGTGAATATCACACTCAACCCGACCGTGGAGCAGACCGTAGAGGTCGGCCCCGGCGCGGTGGATGTCGAACCAACGCGGACGGAGATTAGCCAGGCGATCGAAAGCAAGCAAATCGGCGGCCTCCCTGTCAGCGGCCGGCTGTTCACTGATTTCGCTCTCCTGACCCCGGGCGTGGCCACGGGCCGGACCAGTCTGGGAACCACGTTCACGGAGTTTGAAATAACCCAGATCTCTTTTGGGGGCATGCGCTCGTTCAGCAACTTAATCACTGTGGACGGTGCGGACTTTATCAACGCCAATACCGGAGTGCAGCGCGCCACTCCCCCTCAGGAATCGGTCCAGGAATTCCGCGTGGTCAACAACAGTTTTGGATCGGAATATGGGAGGGCGCTTGGCGGGATCGTCAACGTGGTCACCAAGTCGGGCACCAATAATTGGCAGGGCTCGATTTACGACTATTTTCAAAACAGTGTACTGAACTCGCGTTCCTTGCTCCAACCGCCGGGGCAGTCGAAGACGCTGCGACAAAATCAGTTCGGCGTGACCCTGGGAGGTCCGATCCGAAAAGACAAGACTTTCATCTTCGCGAACTACGAAGGCCAGCGGCGCACTGAGGCGCCCGTCCTCCCGCCCAGTTTTCTGAATAACGCTGTGGCAATCAATAGGGCAAAGGCGTATCTGGGAATCCCGCCGGAGAACCTGAGTACTTTGAAGATCAAGAATAACGACTACGGCTTCGTGAGATTCGACCACCTGCTTACTGCGAAGAATCGTCTCTCGGTGCGGTACAACGTCGAGGATGCGCTAGACCCGAATCAGTTGGTAGGCAACACGGAGGATGGCGGCGGCATTGGTACGCCGAGTGGTGGGCGTGATCTTTTTATTAACGATCAAGCCGTGGTTGCCACGCTGAATTCGTTGGTGAAGCCCACCATAGTCAACACGCTGCTGGTTCAGTACTCCCGGCGGCGCTACGATTTTCCGGGCGCGACGGGCGAGCCCAATCTGGACATTCCCAACGACCTGTCGTTGGGGCACAACTTCGGCACGCTCGACGCCATCTACGAGAAACGTTTCCAGCTCCTGGACTCGTTGGGGTGGGTCAAGGGCAACCACTATGCGAAGTTCGGATATGATTCGAACTACCTTTGGGATTCCACGATTTATCCCGGGTTCACGCCGGCGCGGATCATCCTCCCGAGCGCCAACTGCCTGATTGATTTTGCCAACTTCGTGAACGTTTCCGGGGGGCCCGCACTTGGTCACCTTCCTGGCGCGCCGTGTCCGCTTCCCCCCTTCTTCGCCGGGGTGGGGGCGACCTTTTATGGGGTTGCGCTGGCAAGAACCAACTATGTGGACGGCCAATTCCCGCTCAACAACGCTCACCCCTTAGCTGTGGGAAGTTGGACGAACGCGTTCGCGCCGGAGCTCAGGCAGAGCTACGAGTTCAAACTCAATCACAGCTACCAGGGTATGTTTGCCCAGGATCAATGGCGATTGACGCCGAAGCTGACCGTCAACTACGGATTGCGATACGACTTTGAAACCGGCTTAAGCAACCAGATCGACTCGTACCACGGCGCGGTTCAGCCGCGAGCCGGGGTGGCTTATTCACCGGACGGTAAGACCGTCATTCGCGCCGGGTTCGGTCTCTTTTTTGATCGCAACAACATGACCTTCTTCTTCATTACCGGGAACCAGAAGACGGTTCCGGGTTTTATCCCGGGCATAACGCTTCCGATGGTCAGAAATGGGGCCGAGACGGGCGGCTGGCAATTGAACCTGGTCAATGCGGCAGCGTTTTTGCCTTCGCCGCTGGTCTGCCAGGGAATCGACCTCGGCGGTGGTTTTTGCCTGGGAGCGGCCGCAAGCGCCGCCAAGAGCATCCTTAAGACAGGCCTCTATCCGCGAGTGTTTCTCACGGGCTCTTGTCCGCCGGCCTGTACCGCAGGTGCGGGAGGTTTAGCTCGCAGCGAACACCAACTCCCCTATGCCGAGCAAGCCAGTCTGGAGATCAACCGAACGCTCGGAAAAGGCCTGACAGTCGGCGCCGGGTATCTCTTCGTTGCCGCGCATAGGCTGGTCCTGGGAAATGGTTTGAACATTCCCTGTCCGCAGGGCACCAGTAAGCCAGGGAATCCTGCCATTGCTCAGGGCTGGGTAAATCCGGACGGGTCTCGCAGCCCTTGCTCGGGGACCCCCAAGCTGCTCGCCGGCAAACCCGTTTTCACTGATTCGCTGGAATTCCCCAATGGCGGGTTTCTCGACTTCAATAACGGCGTCGTTAACGCTGCCTATCATGGCGCGACGTTGCAAGCAACCCAAAGGCTTGGCAAGCAGTTCTATCTGAATGCCAACTACACCTTCTCGCACATTATCGACAACGGAAATTTCACTACCTTCATCAACCTCCCGCAGAACCAGTTCGACAACAGATCGGAACGCGCGAACTCGAACCAGGATGTTCGCCATCGGTTTGTCGCGAACTTTACGGCCAGCGCGCCCGAGAAGAGTCTTCTGCGCCATTTCGAATTGGGTAGCATTATTACAATTCAGTCCGGGCGTCCCTTCACCATGTTCGTAGGGGGCGACGCCAACGGCGACACCAACCCCGTGACGGACCGGGTAGGGCTCATCGGGAGGAATACTTACATCGGCGACCCACTGCGCTCGTGGGACCTGCGCCTTTCGCGGTTCTTCCGGATCAACGAGCATATGAAGCTCGACCTTATGGTCGATGCGTTCAATCTGCTCAACCGGTCCAACGTCGACGAAGTATTCAGCGTCTACGGCTCGCCTATCTTCTGCGGGGCTGTGCCAAAGCACTATAACGACGGTGCCTCGCTTGCGATCCAGCAGGGCCAATCGGCCTGCCCCGCTTTCGCGCCTCCCGCTGGAGTTACTCTTCCCGCGCAATTCTTTGTTCCGCCGGGTCCGAATCCCAATTTCGGATCGGCGAGAACCATGCTGAACCCGCGGCAAATTCAGCTTGGCGCTAAGCTTTCGTTCTGAGTTGCTCAAAATGCCGCGCGCGGTCTTCAGAATCGATCGATGATCCTGAATAGGAGTCTCAGACTCATCGGCGCGGAGGCGCGCGCTCATTCCCCGAGAAGGACCATCTCATCTATTGGTGAATGGTTTGTGATTCGTTGGGCACCCGCCAGCCTGACGATGATACCGCCCAACTGAATAGTCGGGCTTTTGAACAGGCCTGGGAACGGACTCCGCCGAGTTGATGGTGACTTGGTTTGTTAAGGAACCTGTCCGAGGAGGTCGAAGGCGGCGCTAAAACCTAAAATGCACGAATACCTAGATCCAGAGATTGAGACCATGGAGCAACGCCAACTGCAGGAGCTGCAGGAAGCGAAGCTCGCGAAACAACTCGATTATTTGTTCGCTCGCTCGCCCTTTTACCAGGACAAGTTTCGTGTAGCAGGGATTCGCCGCGAGCACTTCCGCTCATTGGGAGACCTGGTCAATTTTCCGTTCACCACCAAAGAAGAGCTGCGGGAGAGCCAGACTGCCTGTCCTCCTCTCGGACGGCATATGGCTGCCGAGATGACCAACGTCATCCGTATCCACTCTTCCACCGGCACCACAGGCCGGCCGAGTTTTGTCGGCGTGACGCGTGGGGACGCAGAGGCGTGGACGCGACTGACGGCTCGCTCGTTCTATGCACAGGGCCTAAGGCCATCCGACATCGTCATTCACGCCGCGAGTCTGACCCTATTTGTAGGCGGGCTGCCCTGCAAAGATGCGATCGAGCGCGTTGGCTCTGCCTTTGTCCCGGTAGGCGCGGGCGCTTCAGAGAAGCTCGTGCTGGTCGCGAAGGCGCTCGGAGCGAACGCCTTGCATTGCACCCCTTCTTACGCTATCTATCTGGCCGACTACGTGCGCCGCGAGGCGAAGATGGAGCCACGCGAATTGGGAATTAGGAAGATCGTTTCCGGTGCTGAGCCAGGGGCGGGAATTCCATCGGTGCGCGCGAAGATGACGCAGGAATGGGGAGCGAGGGTAACCGAAGGGCTGGGAAACGCGGATATGGCGCCGATCATCTTCGCCGAATGCCCCGATCAATCGGGCATGCATTTCAACGGGCAGGAATACGTCTTCGTGGAGATCATCGATCCGGAGAGCGGTGAGAGACGCCCCATCGAGGCGGGCGTCTCGGGCGAGCTCGTGTACACAAGTCTGGAACGTGAATGCGTTCCCTTATTGCGGTTTCGCACCCGAGATCGTGTGACTATCCTTGGAACCTCCTGCGCGTGCGGGCGAACCAGTTTTAAGCTAAGATGTGTCGGCCGCACCGACGATATGTTGATCGTTCTGGGAGTGAATGTATTCCCGTCCGCCGTCAAGGATGTCGTGTCAAGTTTCTATCCCAGGACGACCGGTGAGATACAGATTCTATTGGAAGAGCCAGGGCCGGGAGTGAAACCTCCATTGAGAGTGGCGGCGGAATTCGGAGAAGGCTCGCCCGATCTCGCGCATTTGAAGAAGGAGATCGAAGCGAAAATAAGATCCGTTCTGACTGTTTCGTCGTCGGTAGAACTGGTGCCTCCGGGAACATTGCCCAGGTTCGAAATGAAAGGGCAATTGGTAAAGAAGCTGTACGAACACTAACGGCTCCCTCGCGTCGAGCAAGGCTATGAGGGAAGTCGGGATGGCGCGAGCGGGACTCACACTATCTGTCTGAGGAAGATTACCCAACCCAACCCGAGATGGGCGATGAGAATCGCACGTCGAACGAGGGTCAAGTGTGGACGGCAGATATTGATGTTGGCGGAACTTTGACGGACGGCGTCTTCAGCGACGGTGAGAACGTTGTCTGCGTGAAGGTCGATACAACGCCGCACGATCTCACGGTGTGTCTGTTCGACTGTCTGGCCCAGGGCGCCGCCAGGCTGGACTTCTCTGAGACCGCAGACTTCCTGGAGCAAGTCGAACTTATTCGATGGTCCACAACCATCACTTCGAATGTTCTTGCCGAGTTGACCGGGCCCAGAATTGGCCTTCTCGTTTCTCATGGCCATGAGAAGGACATTTACAGCGGTTCGCCTCGCAGCGTGGTCTTTGATCGAGTCCTGGCAGAGAGGGACGTGATCGGGCTCAAAGGCTCCGCCGATGATACTGACATCATGAATGCTGCTCGCTCTCTTTTGGAGAGCGGTGTGCGCAGGATCTGCGTCAGCCTGAAAGGTTCTCATCGCCATCCCGGGCGCGAACTCTGGATCAAGCGCACGATCGATCAGCAATACCCGGACCATTTTCTGGGTTCCGTGCCGGTGCTTGCCGGCAGCGACATCTCCAAGTCCGGGGATGATCAGACCCGCACCTACTGCGCCCTGGTCAATGCATACACCCATGGAGCGCTTGCAGGTACGCTGTTCAAAGCGGAGGACGAACTCCGAGAAACATCCAGGTACTCCGGCGCCTTTCTCGTCAGCCATATCAATGGCGGTGTTGCTGGGGTGGCCAAAACCAGGGCGATGGATACGATCGAATCGGGACCGGTCCTCGGTATCCACGGCAGCGCGCACCTGGCGAGGGCTTATGGCTTGAAGGACTTGATCGCGATGGATATTGGTGGGACCACAGCAAAGATCAGCGTGCTGCACAACGGCGAGCCGATCTATCGAAAGCCGTCTGACTTCTTCGGCATCCCGGTCGAGATCTCTCTTCCTGATTTGCGTTCCATAGCTCTGGGCGGCGGCAGCGTGGTCAAGCCTCTCGAAAACGCGCAAGCCCCGGCCATTCGACTTGGCCCCGAAAGTATGGGCTCATACCCGGGTCCCGCTTGTTACGGCCTCGGCGGAGACCAGCCAACGCTCACCGATGCTTTCGTTGCCGCCGGTCTCATTAACCCGGACTACTTCCTCGGGGGAACGAAACCGATTCACCTCGAACTGGCCCGCCAGGCGGTTGAAGAGTATGTGGCAAAGCCGCTGCATGTTTCGATAGAGGAGGCATGCGGCTCCATAATCGGCCGGGCGTTTGAATTGGTGGCCGACCTGATCGCCCAAGCCGAACTCAAGGGGGACTTCTCCGAGCTTACGCTGTTTGCCTACGGAGGAAACGGCGGCCTGTTCGGGTGCGGCGTTGCCGAGGCGGCCGGGTTGGATCGTGTCCGGGTCTTTTCGCTCGGCCCGGTCTTCAGCGCCTTTGGCTCCTCGGTCTCCGACATCTCTCATGTGTATGAACGATCCTTGCCAGGCGTATCGATCTCCGACGACGCCATAACGGATATTGGCCGGATCCTCGTAGAGATGAAGGCGGAAGTAGTCAAAGATCTCCTCGGCGAAGGCGTCCGCCCCGACGACGTCACTCATGACATCGAGCTGGAAGTATCACAGAACAGTCTGAGTTCAATCCCGGTGCGCTGCCCCGAATCTTCGTTAATGAGCGCGAAGGAGCTGCAGGCAGTGCTCTCCTCGGCTCTCGATATTCCTGACGAGGGCGGCGAACAAATATCTCTCGAACTGATCCGACTTCGGGCGAAGAAGAAGATGTTGAAGCCTCGGCTCGTCTCACGTCCCTTGCAAGGGGCCTGCTCCTCGCATGCTCACACCGGGGCGAGACGAGTCTTGTGGGGCAGCAGCAACGGCGAAGCACA
>JBGPFL010000227.1:0-7126 GCA_041483295.1 Blastocatellia bacterium
GAGCCATCTATCGGCTTGCATCCGCGCGACAACTTGAAGCTTCTCGATACGCTCGAGCATCTGCGCGATCTCGGCACCACTGTGCTTGTAGTCGAGCACGACGAAGAGACGATTCGCCGCGCCGACTACGTCGTCGACCTTGGGCCTGGCGCCGGGGCTCACGGCGGCAAGGTAGTGGCGCAAGGCACCCCGGACCAGATTGCAGCCTCACCCGCCTCGCTGACGGGTCGCTACATGTCGGGCGAGCTTGAGATTCCGGTGCCGAGCGAACGGCGCAAGTCGAATGGCAAAGCCATCACTGTAGAGGGCGCCCGCGCGAATAATCTCAAGAACATCGACGTGACCTTTCCCCTGGGGATGTTCATCGCGATTACCGGAGTGTCGGGATCAGGCAAGTCCACGCTGGTTGACGATATCCTCTACAAGAGCCTCGCGCGCCATATCTATCGAAGCTTGACCGATCCCGGCGAACATCGTGCGGTGCTGGGGCTTGAACACCTCGACAAGGTGATCGAGATCGACCAGTCACCCATCGGCCGCACGCCGCGCAGCAACCCGGCGACTTACACAGGAGTCTTCACGCCGATTCGGGAGCTGTATGCGATGCTGCCCGAATCTCGCGAACGCGGCTACAAGCCGGGGCGCTTCTCGTTCAACGTGAAAGGAGGCCGATGTGAGGCCTGCCAGGGCGATGGGATGAAGCGCATCGAGATGAACTTCCTGCCCGACGTTTACGTGCTGTGCGATGTGTGCCGGGGTGCGCGATACAATCGCGAGACTCTGTCGGTCGCATATAAGGGCAAATCAATCGCGGCGCTTCTGGACGCGACGGTTGAAGAGGCCTTGCCGCTGCTTGAGAACATTCCGCAGATCAAGACTAAGCTCCAGACTCTGATCGACGTAGGGCTGACTTACATCAAGCTCGGGCAGTCCGCGACTACGCTATCGGGCGGCGAGGCTCAACGCATCAAGCTCGCAAAGGAGCTCTCGAAGCGGGCAACCGGCCGAACGATAAACATTCTGGATGAGCCTACGACGGGACTTCACTTTGAGGACGTCCGCAAGCTGCTCGATGTCCTGCATCAGTTGGTTTCACTGGGCAACACAGTCCTGGTAGTCGAGCACAACCTGGACGTGATCAAGAGTGCGGACTGGATCATAGACCTCGGACCCGAAGGCGGCGAGGATGGCGGTCGCGTGGTCGTAGAAGGCTCACCCGAAGACGTCGCGCGTTGCCGGCGGTCGTACACAGGCCAGGCGCTTCGTGGCGTGCTCAATGGCCATCGGGCGCGCAAACCACTGGTGTCAGGGGCCAGGGGTCAGGTGCCAGGGGCCAGGGGTCAGGGGTCAGGTGTCAAGTGACGCCTCAGCTCAAACCTCACACCTAGCACCTGACCCCTGATCCCTGTTTGTCTTTTGAAACGCCAGTCAATAAACTAGTCCGCTGTGACTGTAGAGCGCATTCAACAAATCGCCCGCGAGAGCATCGAGACCAAGCGCGCTTTCTTCGAGTCTCACTCTGCCGTAGTCGTCGAAGCAGCGGACATGATCGTCGCTTCGCTCAAGGCAGGCGGCAAGCTGCTGGTCTTAGGCAACGGTGGATCGGCTGCTGATGCTCAGCACATCGCTGCCGAGCTCGTCAATCGTCTAACCGGCGACCGCCCGCCAATCGCCGCGATCGCGCTGACAACCGACACATCGATTCTTACGTCCATCGGGAACGACTCTTCGTTTGATGAGGTGTTCGAGCGACAGGTGCGAGCGCTGGGACGAGCGGGTGATGTCGTGCTGGCAATCTCGACCAGCGGCAATTCGCCAAACGTCGTGCGAGCAGTGTCGGCGGCTCGCGAGTTGAGCATAAGAACGATCGGGATGACGGGGCGAGGCGGAGGCAAGCTCGCTTCCCTGGTCGACGTCGCGCTCGTCGTGGGCGCCGAGTCCACTCAGCGCATTCAGGAAACGCACATAACGATCGGTCACATACTATGCGAGTTGATCGAGGAGTCGCTCTTTCCAACGTGAGACGTGGTTTATGGTTTAGGGTTTATGGTTTATGGTCTATGGTTGTGGTTTTTGGCTTGAGGAGAGGTACCAAGTGCCGCACGCAGAGACCAGAAATCATAAACCAAAAACCAGAGACCATAAACCACAAACCATAAACCAGTAACTATGTCGCGCTACAAAGTCGAGCCAATAGACCTCTCCAAGATCGCCACATACCCGCTGGCCTCGCGGCCCGCCAAGGTAACTGCGGACGACTTCGCTCACCCCGTGAAAGCTCAGTCATTGGTCAAAGAGTTTTTGAGGGGCCTACCGAACATATTGGCCGCTCGCGATCTGCACCAGCTCGCGGAACTGATCCGCGAAGCCAGGCGCCGAGGCCGCGCAATCATCGTGGGACTCGGCGGCCACGTAATCAAGACCGGTCTTGCTCCCGTCTTGATCGACCTCATGCAGAACGGCTTCGTGACCGCGTTGGCGATGAACGGCTCGGCGATGATCCACGACTTCGAGATCGCCCTCGTTGGGTCAACTTCTGAAGACGTTGACGCCACGCTCGGCTCAGGGAGCTTCGGCGGAGCAGAAGAGACCGGCCGGATAATCAACAATGCGATCACCGTTGGGGCCGCAGATCGAATCGGGATCGGAGAGGCGATCGGGCGGGAGCTTCACTTGATGCAGCCAACTCACCGAGAGATCTCATTGCTGTGGGCCGCATACGATGCGCGGGTCCCGGTCACGGTGCACGTTGCTATTGGAACCGACATCGTGCACATACACCCTAATGTGGACGGCGCGGCCACCGGGCAGACCTCGCATCACGATTTCCGATTGCTCTGCTCGCTGGTGCGTGAACTCGATGGCGGCGGAGTCTATTTGAACCTCGGCTCGGCAGTCGTTCTGCCCGAAGTCTTCCTGAAGACCGTCACGGTGGTTCGCAATCTCGGGCACAGACTCGAGGATTTCACAACGGCGAACTTCGACTTCATTCAGCACTATCGCCCTTTGACCAATGTGGTGAGACGACCTGTTGCGGGAAGCGGACAGGGCTTTTCATTCGTAGGCCATCACGAATTGATGATTCCGTTGCTTGCAGCCGCAATTCTCAGCGAGTCATGAATCAGCGAGGGGAATGGCGTCGAGATCGTGAACGGACTGCCGGGACACTAAGGTACCCCGTGCATTGTCCCAAATCCGACTCGATCTCCGCGTCGCTCCAATCCGCAATCCGAAATCCGCAATCCGAAATCCAAAAAAGCTGCTATAATTTCGCGGTCATCCAGGAACATTCACAAGTGAAGTCGAGCCCTCAGCTCGAACAGATAGACTAATCTCAGCGAGACAAGGATAAGGCCATGACAACGGATCCATATCAACCGCGCCCTGAACATAAATTCACCTTCGGACTCTGGACAGTTGGCAATCGCGGCCGCGACCCCTTTGGCGAGGCCGTGCGGCCGACGCTACCGCCCATCGACATCGTCCACCTGCTGGCCGAAGTCGGGGCATATGGAGTGAACCTTCACGACAACGACCTGGTTCCCATTGACGCATCACCCCGCGAACGCGATCGAATAGTGCATGAGTTCAAAGCCGCGTGCGAAGTCGATGGACTGAAGGTCCCGATGGCCACGGTGAATCTTTTCTATGATCCTGTGTTTCGCGATGGCGCCTTCACGGCCAACGATGCTGAGGTACGCGCCTATGCCATTCAAAAGACCCTGCAGGCGATGGACATCGGAGCTCAGTTGGGCGCGAAGATATTCGTGCTGTGGGGCGGGCGTGAGGGCGTCGAAACCGACGGCTGCCGCAGACCGGACGAAGCCATCAAACGCCTTCGCGCTGCGATCAACTACCTTTGCGAATACTCCATCGAACGAGGCTACAGCTACAGATTTGCCCTGGAAGCCAAGCCGAACGAGCCTCGCGCTGATATCTATATGCCGACTACAGGCGCTTATCTTGGGCTGATTGCCACGCTCGACCGTCCTGAACTGGTCGGCGTGAATCCCGAAGTTGCGCACGAACACATGGCAGGCCTGAATATGACGCACTCGGTCGCCCAGGCCTGGGAGGCGGGCAAGCTCTTTCACATCGATCTCAACGATCAGATTCCCGGCCGCTATGATCAGGACCTGCGATTCGGGTCAGCCAATCCGAAGGCTGCCTTCTGGCTGGTCAAGTTCCTTGAGGACGTGGGCTACGACGGGCCGCGCCACTTCGACGCTCATGCTTACCGCACCGAAGACTACGATGGAGTGAAGGAGTTCGCCCGCGGATGCATGCGAACTTATCTGATCCTTAAGGACAAGGCCGCCCGATGGAATGCTGACCCTCAGATCCAGGCCCTTCTGTCTCAGATAAGCGAGACTCGGGGCAAGGGGCCACTCGGTGCTTACTCAAAGGACGCCTGCGCGTCGCTCCTGGCCTACAGCTTCGATCGCGCCAAGCTGGCGGAAAAGGGGCTGGAGTACGAGCGGCTCGATCAACTGACGGTGGACATTCTGTTGGGCGTGAGATAAGTTGGCCGACTTCGCCTAAGGCCTTCCGTCGAACGAGCCTCGGGCGACGATCTAAACATTCGTATCACTGCCCGCCGGGCATGAAGAGTTTCGAGCGGTCGGGTCGAAGCGGGTACTGCAAGACAAATCAGACTCGAGGTGATTGATGAGACATCCAGGCTCTGTTCTTCTGTTTCTGTTCGTGTGTTCGACGGCCGCATTGGCGCAGTCCCAGAGCCCGCCGCCGGACTGTTCCGAGCTTCCCGCTTTGAAACAGCGACTCGACCGCGCTGAGGGCCGACTCAAAGACTGGCCGCAGCTCGCACGATATCACGATGCGAACGCCAAGCTGGCTGCTCCCGCGAAGAGCGAGGCCCGCGTGGTCTTCATGGGCGATTCCATTACCGACGGCTGGAGCGACCCTCGCTTTGGCGGCTTCTTTCCGGGCAAACCTTATGTGAACCGCGGCATCAGCGGCCAGACAACTCCGCAGATGCTCATCCGCTTCAGGACCGATGTGATCGCGCTGCGGCCAAAGATGGTTGTGATCCTTGCCGGCACTAATGACCTCGCGGGCAACACCGGCCCGATCACTCTTGAAGCTATCGAAGACAACCTTGCTTCGATGGCGGAGCTCGCTCGATCGAACGACATTCGCGTCGTCTTCGCGTCCGTGCTTCCGGTTAGCGATTACGAGCACAACCGACAGGGACAGCCTATCGTGCAGACTACACGTCGGCCGCCCGAGCAAATCAAGACGCTCAACAACTGGATCAAGAAATACGCGGCCGAGCACGGTCATACTTATCTCGACTACTTCTCTTCCACGGTCGATGAGAAGGGATTCTTGAAAGACGAAGTGAGCGATGATGGGCTGCACCCGAACGCGAAGGGCTACGAGGTTATGGGCCCGCTTGCGGAGCAGGCGATCAGCGCTGCCTTCAAGAAAAAGAAATAACCAACAAGAAAGGTCAACAACCAGAATGCGATTCAAAACCCAGGTGGCAGTCGTTCTCGCGACCTTGTTCGCAGCGGCGTGTGTGAGTGGACCTCAGGGTCAGAACTCAAGCGGCAAGAAGACCAGGTCCGGTCCCGTGCGAATCGGGTTATCCCTCGATACCTTAAAAGAAGAGAGGTGGCAGTATGATCGCGACCTGTTCCTTGCCCGGGCCAAGGAGCTGGGCGCCGAAGTGCTGGTCCAGTCGGCAAACAGCGACGACGCGGTGCAGACTCAACAGGCCGAAAACCTGCTCACTCAAGGCGTAGACGTGCTGGTCATCGTAGCTCACAACGCCGAAGTCGCCGCCTCGATCGTGGATTCGGCCAAGAAGCAGGGAGTGCCGTGCGTAAGCTACGACCGCTTGATCCGCAACAGCGATGTCGACCTGTACATCTCGTTCGACAATGTTAAGGTAGGCGAGCTGCAGGCGCGCTATCTGGTCGAGCACGCTCCCAAAGGCAACTACATTTTGATTGGCGGCGCCCCGACCGACAACAATGCTGTCCTGCTTCGCGAAGGCCAGATGAAGGTCCTGCAGCCCGCGATTGAACGCGGCGATATCAAAGTGGTCGCCAATCAGTGGGCGCGCGACTGGCAGGCGCGTGAAGCTTTGAACATTACCGAGAACGCGCTGACGCAGGCTCACAATGATGTGGCCGCCGTCTGTGTGTCGAACGACGGCACCGCAGGCGGAGTCGTGCAGGCGCTTGAGGAACAGAAGCTCTCCGGAAAAGTCTTCGTGTCGGGGCAAGACGCCGACCTTGCCGCTCTCCAGCGCATAGTCGCAGGGACCCAGTCGATGACGGTCTACAAACCGATCAAGCTGCTCGCGCCCCGAGCAGCCGAAGCAGCAATTGCATTGGCGAAGGGCGAAAAACTCACGACTACTGCGACGGTGAACAACGGTAAGATCGATGTTCCTTCCATATTGCTCGAGCCACTCAGCGTCGATAAAAGCAACATCGCCGAGACGGTAATCAAGGACGGGTATCAGAAAATGGATGACGTGTACCGCAGCGTGCCGGCTGACCAGAGGCCAAAGATGTAGGCGCCACCCGCGAATGAAATTCTCAAGGGGACACTCACGAGTGTTGCAGCGACGTAATCCGCCAAAATGACATACAGCGAAAAGAGGGACGCGTTCGCTACATCACTGGGTCGCTGCTAAGGAGAAAGCCTTGTGTGGGCATAAGATTGTTCCTTATCGTTGCGATCGTGCTCGCCATCCTCTGGGCGGTGTTCAAGGCGTTGCGCGGCCGAGGGACCCGAGGCACCCACGAGAGCGTTGGCGGCCCGCTCAGTGGGATACCAAAGGGCGACTTAAAGCGACTACGAAACATCTGTCGCGGGAACGTGGAGCAGATGAATCGCTTGATCGAATACGAGAAGGGCCGTCGCCCGGGAATCAACAACGATGAGGCGTGCCGGAGAGCGATCGCGAGCCTCACAAGAGACAACCGATGAAGAGCTGATAATGCAGTGCCGCACTCGTACGCGACTGCATTGTGACCCCACTGATCGAAGCAAGAATACTCGCTATGACCGAACCGCTCCTTGAGATGCGCGACATCACCAAGACCTTCCCAGGCGTGCGCGCGCTCGACGGCGTGAGCTTCGATCTGCA
>JBGPFL010000228.1:0-7104 GCA_041483295.1 Blastocatellia bacterium
CTCGGTGAACTCTTCAAACGCCGCACCACGAGCCGTAATTACGATGAGATTCTGTTCTTCATTACTCCTCGAATCGTCAGACCCGACGGCTGGGGTGGACCGAAGAGCCTGGCGCCGCAGCGCAGTTCGCTCGAGGGCATTCCTTCCCCTACAGGGACACAGAAGGCTGCCGCGCCTGTGAATCCCAACGAACCGAAGGCTCAGAATGGGACACAGCCCGTGCAGGCTAAGGCTGGTCAATAGTGGCTCGCATACAGTAAGCTTGTACGACCAGGCAGCAGGCAGAATATCATGACTGCCTGCTGCCTTCTCGTTTGGAGGGCATACACTTGAGCTTCATAGGCACGCTGACACAGATGGTCGATCGCATAGAGGGTTGCGCAGCGGGCGCCATCCTTGGAATCGACGGCATTCTCATCGAGCGCTACGTCCACGAGCTTGCGCCTCCGATCGACATCGACCTGGTGGCGACTGAATTCACAACCCTGCTCCGCCGCAGTATGAGAACCGCCTCAGACACGGATCTGGGCGAACTCCGCGAGATGGTGTTGGCTACTGACCAGATGACCTTCCTCGCAAGGCCTATAACGGCGGAATATTTTCTGCTGCTGGCGCTCAACCCCGGCGGTAACGTAGGGCGCGCACGGTTCGAGTTGCGAAAGGCCCAGCTCACCCTCGAGACCGAGTTCGCCATCTGATCCTACCGCCTCGAGGGCGCCTCGAGCGACTTCGGAGGCGCGGCCACGAATCGCACGGATTCCACGAACTAACACGAATATATCTGTGATCATTCGAGGAATTCGTGTGATGCGTGCCTGCACCTCTCTTCGGCTTCAATTGAGAGTTGGACTGGCTGCGAGGTCATGCTCTTGACGCCTTCGCTCCACGTGGCTTGGCGAGCGCCCATCTCATTAACACCTCACTTCAAGTGAGGTGGCCTCGACTGGGCGGATCGCCCGAACCGTTTCAACGGTTTCCTCTCGTGGAAGCCGAAGACTGTTGAAACAGGGGAAGGACGCTTCGATCCCGCGACACACCTCGATGAATCGAGGCGTTAATGAGGCCTTGAGTCCAAGTTTTTAGGTGCACCTCTTCGGCGGAGTGCCTGCGGAGGTTGCGCCTCGCCTGCGCGATGCGCTATTTTACGAAGTTAGCGTTACGGCCTGAATGTCTACATACTCATCCGGACTCTAAGAAGGGACCCAATCGACATGAATGCAAATGATATCCGGCGCGGCATGATAATCATGTACAATAGTGTGCCGCACCGAGTGCTCGAGTTTCAACACCGCACCCCTGGTAATCTACGGGCGTTCGTGCAGGCCAAGCTCCGCAACATCAGAAACGGATCATCGACCGAAGTCCGGTTCAGCTCCACAGAGAACATCGAACGTGCCGCATTGGAAGATCACGAGATGGAGTACCTCTATTCCGATGGAGACATGCATCATTTCATGAATACAGAGACCTACGATCAGATCGCGCTCGATGCCGAGACGCTCGGCGATGCGATGAACTATCTGGTCACCGGGACAAAGATTCAAGTGGAGTTCTTCGATGGCCAGCCGATTGGGGTCGAGCTCCCGCCGTCAGTCGAGCTCAAAGTCGTTGAAACCTCGCCGGAGTTGAAGGGCGCAACGGCATCAAATAGCCCAAAGCCTGCAAAGCTGGAAACCGGCGTCACCGTGCAGGTTCCGCCATTCATCAAAGAAGGTGACCGTATCCGCGTCGACCCCGCGAAAGGCGTCTATCTGGAGCGCGCGAAATAGATTTGGCCCGGCCCACGAATCGCTCCGCAGGCGCCGCGGGTTTAGCCGTTTGCCAGGAGGCCCGAAACCGGCCACAGTGGCCGGTTTCGGGCTCTCATAACCCGGATGCATCTCGTCTACAGCATCGCCCTTTCGCTGCTGTTCCTGGCTCTACTCCCTTACTTTCTCTATCAGGCCGCCAGGTACGGCAAGTACGCCGGCAGCCTTCGCGAGCGGTTGGGCTTCCTCCCTCCCTCGGTTAAGAACGACGGCCGTCCAACGATCTGGCTCCACGCGGTATCTGTCGGTGAACTCATTGCGGCCCGCCCTTTGATATCCGGCCTGAAGCGCGACTTGCCGGATCATCGCATAGTCATCTCGACTACGACGTTAACCGGCCAGCGTCTGGCGCGCGCATCTCGCTCCAGCGACTTCGAGGGAGTCTTCTACTTCCCTTTTGATTGGAGTCTAGTCGTGCGCCGCGCACTCGATCACGTGCGGCCCGACGTGGTAGTCATAGTCGAAACAGAATTGTGGCCCAACTTTCTCCGCCAGTGCCGCCTCAGCGGCGTACCGACCGTCGTCGCCAGCGGGCGGCTCTCGCAACGTTCGTTTGCCCGGTACACAATCGTGCGCGGATTCATCTCGCGAGTGATGGGAGATATCTCGATGTTGGTTATGCAATCGGAGGAAGACGCCGAGCGCGCTCGGCTCCTGGGCGCGAAGCCCGATAGAATACGAGTCTGCGGAAATATCAAATACGATGTCGGGATCAGCGCCCTGCAATCAGTTCCGCCAGGGCAGGATATCGGCCGGCGGCTCGCTCTCTCCGCTCACTCCCATTTGATCGTCGCCGGAAGCACCGCCGAGGGTGAGGAAGAGATTGTCCTCGAAGCCCTTCGGATCGTTCGCAGGACCCAGGGACTCGAGGATACTCGGCTCGTGATAGCACCGCGCCACCCCGAGCGATTCGATGAAGTAGCCGACCTGATCGTCCGACTGGGATTCAAGCTCGGCAGGCGTTCGGAAGTTCCCCCGTCAGAGCACGACAACCCGATAAGCGCCCTGCCTCCCTCTTTGCCTTCCGGTGAAGAGAGACCGGCCAACTCGCATCCGCCGACCGAGGTGATCTTACTCGACTCGATAGGAGAACTGGCGGATGTGTACAGACACGCCACGGTAGTCTTCGTCGGAGGCAGTCTCGTTCCGCGAGGCGGCCACAACATTATCGAACCCGCCGCATACGCGAAGCCAATAGTGGTTGGGCCGAATATGGACAACTTTCGCCAGGTAGTTTCGGACTTCACCGCGGGCAACGCGCTGGTTCAAATAAGCGGCAGCAGTCCAGAGACGCTCGCGGCCGAGCTCACCACCCTCCTGTCTGACGCCGTGGGGGCTGCGGCCCTGGGCGCCCGAGCGCGTGCAATTTTGGATCAGAGTCGTGGCGCGACTGAGTGCACGCTCAAGGCAATTCGAACGGTGATGAGGCCCAGGTGAGCGTTGGAGATCCGACGGCAATGATCGCGAAGCCCAGGGGGTTGAAGCGCGCGCTGCTTTGGCTGCCCGCTAAACTCTACGAGCTTGCCGTGCGCTTGCGCGTCGCCGCGTACGAAACCGAATATCTCAAACCGAAACGCCTTAACTCAATAGTCATAAGCGTCGGGAACATAACTCTGGGCGGGACCGGCAAGACCCCTTTTGTCGAATACATCGCTCGCTATCTCAAGGAAGAAGGCTACTCGGTTGCGATTCTAACGCGAGGCTACTCGCGCGGTTCTCACGGTAGAAGGGTGCTCAATGGCCCCACGCCCTCCGCTCCAGGGGAAATCAATTCGGGGGGCGCTGTCACGCGCAGCGGTGCCGGCCCGCGGCAGCCAATCTCTCAGGACGGCGCGCCGGGTCAACTTTCCGAGAGCGCCCTGGAGACGCTTCGCGAGTTTGGCGACGAACCGTTGATGCTGGCCCGAGTCCTCCAGGATGTGCCCGTAATCATCGACAAGGACAGATTCGCAGGTGGAGAGTGGGCAGAGCGCGAGACCGGCTCGCGAGTGATGATACTCGACGATGCCTACCAACACCTGGCACTGTCGCGTGATCTCAACATCCTCCTGGTCGATGCGACCGACCCATTCGGCGGGTTCGAGATGGCGCCGTTCGGCCGTTTGCGCGAGCCGCTGTATGGGCTGAAGCGGGCAGACGCAGTGATAGTCACCCGCGCACACCGCCCGTTCGATCAGGGGCAGGTTCTCACCGTTCTCGAGCTCTTCTGCGGCGAGAAAGTGCCGGTGATGTACTTCCATTCGACTCTTGTGCGGCTTCGCCACCTGGCAACCGGTGAGATCTACGACGCCAGGGAATTCGCGGGCTGGAATGCAGCGCTCATGTGCGGCATCGGCAATCCTCAAGCGTTTGCGGACGACGTATTGCAAATCGGAGTCAACATCGTCAGCGAGAGTTTCTTTGCCGATCATCATCACTTCACTCAGGAAGAGCTGGATCGAGTCAATCGCGCCGCCGGAGAAGCCCAGGCCCATGCCATCCTGGTCACCGAGAAGGACGCGGTGCGCCTGGAAGGACTCCGGTTCGGCGATATCCCGGTATACGCGGCCCAGCTCGAAATACAGGGCGATGATGAGGTCAGACTTAAGAGTCTTTTGTTGAGGACCGTGACCAGCAAGACTGTTACTAATACGTAGCCGACCTCCGGCTATGCCTGCCGCGGAGTGCAACTTAAATTCGGACTCGGCGCGAGAATATGCTCTTGACCGCTTCGCTCCACCTGGCTCGGCGAGCGCCCATCTCATTAACACCTCACTTCAGTGAGGTGCCGCTCGACCATCGGGCCCCCAACCGTTTCAACGGTTTCCTCTCGCGGAGTCCAAAGACTGTTAAAACAGTCGAAGCACACTCCGCGCCACCGCCAAACACCTCGATGAATCGAGGTGTTAATGAAAGAACTGGTGTTCCTCCACCTTGAGTCCCGCCAATCACACCCCCCTTCCGCGGTTAAGACAAGACAAGGTTACTGTTTCCGATGTTGACGCAAGGAAGTAGCGTACAAACCAATCCACGCATCCCAGCAGTGGAGGTCAGCGAGCCCCAAGTGGTGCGTGAAATGCCGTGAATCGTGGCGGCGCCAACGCGATCGGTTATCGAGACAGGGAGTGTTCGATCATTGACCCGCGCGATCCCACGCGCCTGCGGAAGGCTCGCCCGCCCATTCTTTGGAAATGGATCAAGCTAACCCGGCAAGTTGCAGTATGGAGCGGGATCGCTCAGCGATCGCAGCGTAGTTTTCATTCTGCAGGTCGCCCCGCTTGAACAGGCAACTCCCGACCGCCACGGAAAACGCCCCAGCCGCGAAGTACTCCTCGACGTTCTCCGGACTCACTCCACCCGCCGCCCCGAGCCGCACACCGGCCATCCTCGAAGCAAGGGCGCGCACGTAGTTCGCTCCCCCCATCGGCTCGGATGGAAAGATCGTTACGAGCGGCGCGCCCAGCGACCAGGCTGCGGCCACCTCCGTCGGGGTGAGCGCGCCGACGATCGCGGGAATGCGATGTCGTCGAGTTGCTTCTACGAGAGCAAGGCTCGTATGCGGCATTGCCATGAACTGCGCGCCACTCTTAATTGAGCGGTCGATCTGCTCGTAGCTCATCACCGAACCCGCTCCAATGCATGCTCTATCGCCGAACTGGCGGCGTAAGTCCGAGATCACCCGAAAGCCGCCCGCCATCACCAGCGCTACCTCGACAAGCTTGAGTCCGCCGATGATCGCCGCCTCCGCCGCTCTCAGCGCCAGCTCTGCCGATTCAGCTCGTACGACTGCGAAGACTTTCCGCTCTGAGACCAGCCTGATGAATTCAGCGTCGTTCATAAGAAACTCGTTACTCATTTCTCGTTGCTCGTTTCTCGTTCGGGCCTTCGATACTAAGGTCTGCTCTGGGATGATCGCCGCGACTTTGCGACAGACGCAGAAACAACAAACGAGTAACGAGAAACGAGTAACGAGTAACGAGCCGCTTGTCATTGCCTGAGCACGACTCGAGCGGGCGCGCCGTCGCCATCTTTGATCTTCAAGGGAAGACAGATCATGTCGTAATCGCCCGCCTCCACTTCGCGCAGATCCAGGCCCTCGATGATCACCGTTCCGGCGCTGAGCAGCGTCAGATGGGTTTCGGGCTCGGCTGCTCCGAACTTTTCGACCGACAAATAATCAATGCCCACGACCTTGATGCCGTTATTGACCAGCTTGCGCGCCGCACCGGGCGTTATGTGAACAAATTCCTCGACGAACTTCTTCTGGCCCCAGAGATATGAGTTCCGGGTCTTGAACAAGACGCGCATGTCTTCGGTCAGGTCGATCTCATCGAGCGCCTCTTCGTCAATGCAGGAGGCGGAGATTTCGATGACCCGCGCGCGTCCCATCAGCAGCTCGAGCGGCAGGTTATCCACTGTGACGCCGCCCTCGATGAAGTGAAAGGGGGGATCCACGTGTGTGCCGGTGTGTGAGCCGAAAGAGTAGCGACTCAGATTAACTCTGGAATCGTTCTTTCCTATCGTCTTCCGGCGTTCGATTTTGATCGGGGGGTCGCCGGGATAGACTGCCAGGTCCTTTGAGATCGGAACCGTTACATCATAAATCTTCATACCCGCTTGTCCTCTTCCTCGGACGCAATGCTAGTTCGCGCACTGATCGTTGTCAAACCTCACGCGGTTTCCGGGTTGCGTCCGTTGTTTTGTAGCCACAGGAAAGTAAGGTTGTCACACTGGTGACTTCCCTTTCTTGTTTTTGACTTTCTTCTTGCGCGTCTCCCATCGAGACTCCCGCTTCAAGTCAGCGAGAAGCCTCGACACCCTCCTCGCCTCGCTATCGTCCAGCCGGGCGCCGCCGAACCGCACCTGATTGTAGACTGCGGTTATTTCGTCAATCTGCGAAAATCCCGACCCCTCTGCAAACTCTATGGGCGTCTGCTCGGGCTTCTTGATAAGTCCCGCTCGTGCGGCTATCGCCAGCATCTGCTCGTAGAACAGCACGGCAGATGCGCGAGGATCGCGTCCCGCGAGTCCCGAGCGCCGCCAACGCGGCAGAATGAACAGTCGGTGCCACCAGGGGCCATACCCGGTCGGCGCGTGGCGACGCCGTTTACTATACGCGACAGTAACGTAGAGTCCCGCGGTCGCCGCAACAAGGGCTGCAACCAGGGCGAGCAACTTCAGTATCGTCGCCAAATCCCATTCTCGATCAAGGATTGAGCCGGCGGCCCCTCTGAACCACCGCTTTGCGACCTCGTAGTAGTCGAGCGCCCGATCCTTCGTGGCGAGGAGCCGGTGCTGCAGATCCACCATCATCGAC
>JBGPFL010000229.1:0-7084 GCA_041483295.1 Blastocatellia bacterium
AATAAGTCAGACACCTCCGAGCCGATGTCGCTGTCAGTAATGAAGCCCAGAGCTTGATTCACAACGCGTCTGGCGAAACGCGCGCCGCGTGTGAAGAGCCCCATGAGGTCGATCGTCTCGAAGATCCAGTTCCCGAAGTCCGGAACGCCTGCGTCCTGAATGTAAAAGCCTCGACCCTGACCGCCTTCGAGCTTGTCCTTCACGTGGATGGTGCTCGTGATCACCGGACCATAGCCCGTCTCGAAGATGCGAGGCACCTTCTTTCCATTGACCCTCTGTGTAGCGTTGAGCAGGATCGTCAGCAGGTCGCCGTTGCCGGAAAAGTGCGTGCCCAGGCGCCTGCTGATCTTTGGAAAGCTGTCTCGATTCTTGAGCATAAGAAACGTGGAACCGAAAGTTCCCGCAGCCAGGATGAGCCGGTCGGCAGTGATCGTTTTCGGTGGGAGCTTCGAGGTGTCGCTCGGTGTGCCCTCTTCGGCATCCGAATGATCGACGTAGACTATCGTGTAGCCCTTAGCCGGGTCCATCGGGTCGAGCGGAGAAAACGAGCGGACCTCACACCGCGTTCTTATGTCGGCTTCTTCGCGCTTGGCAGCCGAAAGGTAGGTGTAGTCGAGCGTGTTCTTGCTGCCGTAGTTGCAACCTACATTGCATTCGCCGCAGAGCCGGCAGGTGGAGCGCGTGCGATCGTGCATGTTTCGATGCTCTTCCATGACCGGTTCGCCGGGTACCGGCTTCTGCGAGGGATTGTGGAAGGTAACGGCCAGGTTCGGCAGGCACCAGTCCAACCCGAGCTTGTCGGCGGCCGCCATCAGCTCTCTCGTCTTGTGCGTCTTGTTGTAGGGATCGTCGTCGCAGGGGAAAACGGGTGAGCTGCGAACCTTCTGGGCGTCGAACGGGTATTGTTGAACGTTCATCATCCGTTCGACCTGGGAGTAGTGAGGCTCGAGGTCGTTGTAGGTGACCGGCCAATCAACATAACCCCCATGTTCGTCTTCGTCTTTGAATGTCTCTTCGGGTTTACGCAGCAGCACGTTGGAGTAGATCAGCGAGCCGCCACCGAGCCCGCTTGAAACCACGGCTGCCATCCTGCGGAAGTTCCAGAGGTTGAAGAGCCCGTGGTGACCTGCGCTTGGATCCCAGAAGTTTCGGCCCATTCGATACGGGCTGCGCGGGAAGGAGCCGGGAGGATATATCCTGCCGCGTTCGAGAAGGCAGACCTTCACCTTCTTCTCGGCCAGCCTGTAGGCCATTACCGACCCTCCGAATCCGGAGCCTACGATGACTGCGTCGAAATGTTCGTCGCTCATTGTTCCTCCTCAAGGGTTGTTTGCCGCAAAGAGGCGCATAACACCCAAATGATCTGCACATCCATAGCCGCCCTCCGGGAGGCTTCTATCGATCCAGATCGGACCGGTCCGGGTATATTACATGAGCGGTCAATGTGAGTAGAAGCTACTATGCGGTTGAGCCGTCGAAAAATTGGGCTGCGTACACCGACATGTCGCTTCTCAAGCGCCGATCCCAGGACGCGTCTGCGGACGGCTCCTGCCCTCCCCGCGTGATTGCATACGCACGACCCTTCGAGGCCGCCCTGGGCCTGTGATCCTCGCTTTCTCTAGCCGGCTGCGGAAAAAACCCGGCTTCTCGCCACTAAGGCACCAGGGCACGACGGGGCCCCAGGAGGATTGTGTGAGGTGGTACCCATTGACTCGGCGCGTCTCTTCGTCTTCGAGCCTTCACGGCATTAACCGGTAGTTTTGCATTCCACCTGCTAAGCGCCTTTTCCCATGGCCTTGCTGGGTCTTTTGCCGACCTTCACCTGCTTGTGCTTGAAGGCCCGTCGCGCGCCTTCAGCCCGTGTCTTTATCCGCAGCCGGCGAGAAGCCAGATGATCGCCTTCCTTAAAGAAGCTCTCGCTCTTGGTCGTAGCCGGATTGAAGAAGCCGAGGTAACCGCCGGGGTTGACGCTAAACGACTTCAAAGTTTCGCCCTCGTGCGACCTGCCCAGGAAGTCGTTGCGTCCGCCCATCTCGTCGCTGGCGGTGAAGTAGAGCGGCAACACAAAGTTCGAAACCCGGACTCCATCGATTTCATAGCTCTCGGATTGGACTGCGTCGCACATCTCGAACCAGTGGAAGACGTGAACCCGGCGATCGTGAGGGTGGGGACCTTTCACAAGGAGATTGCCTTCCGGGTCGCCGATCAATTCCAGTGCTTCATGAGAAAGAGTGGTGGTCCAACTCTCTTCCAGTTCTTTGGCAAGCTCGGTGAAAACAAAACCAAAAGGAATTCCGGCGTAGTTGGCATCGTGATAGCCCAGCGCGTCATCCACGTTGACCTCATTCCACAGATAAAGGATCGCGTCGCCTCGCATATCGGAAAGGTTCTGCGTGCTTGGCCTCTTGCCGCTTCGCCCTTCCAGTCTCAGCTCAGCGCCGAACGACCAGTAGGGTCTGAAGTCTTCTGCGATCTGCCGATTGATGGCCCGAATTGCGCGCTGCACCTCTTCGTCGGCAATCTCGCCGCCTGTGTGGTTGATAACCGAGATGATCATAAGTTGCCTCCGTTCTTGTTGAGCCGTTCTCTGGCGAAGCGGGGCCCCCGCCCCATTTGGTTAACGTCTCCATTACACATGACGGTAAGCACAACATGTGTATTGCAGAAATCAGGGAAAGCACAACGAGCGCTGAGTAGCGCCCTATTTCCGTTTGTGGTCTACGCAAAACGGCGAAAGCATATCACGCGATGACAATCTGTGCACAAGGTTCACGGTTTGAAGCAGGCCTGACAGGGTGCAATTAGAACTGGGACTAGTTCGATAATATCCCTGTACGGGCGGGCCTCCGTGCCCGCCCCAGACAGTGCATGGTTCTTGACTCAGGGGCGGGCACGGAGGCTCGCCCGTACAGGGTTCTAGTCCCATTCTAAATCACACCCGGCCTGACAAGCTAACCTGCGACCAGAGCGCCCAGGCGGAGAACTAGCCAGGCTGAGAAGAGCGCTCGTGGTCGCCCCTGCGGGGTCTGACTGTGGCGTTAACGGAGACGCTCCACGTTGGGAGATTTTGGATGGAACCAGGTGGAGAGAGCTGGCGAAGAGCCTGCATCTGAAGGCGCGACACTTCAGGGTTGAAGGCGGAGCTTCGCGGGTCAACGAGCCGGAGTGTCACATGATTCTGGAATAGGTCAAATCCTCTCCCTCTTTGGTTTGAGACTGAGCGAACGCGGCCTTTCTCCTGAACTTGTTTCCGTACATCTGCCTGTCGGCGCCGAGCAGCAACTGGTCCAACGTGTCACCGTCCGTGCGGTAGCAGGCCCAGCCTATGCTTATGCCCAGGAAGATACCGGTGTTGCTGGGGCCGAAGTTATGTTTCTCGATCGACTTCTGCAGTCGCGCAACCAGCTCCGGCACTTCATCGGAATCTGCCTTCACGATCGCGACAAACTCATCGCCCGCGTATCGGCTGACGAAGTCAGAGCTGCGAATCTGGGCGACGAGCAAATGCCCAATCTCTTTGAGGACCTCGTCTCCCGCGTGATGGCCGAGTGTGTCGTTGATGCGCTTGAACCCGTCGAGGTCCATCATCAGGAGCGTGAAGCCGCTCCCGATGCGGGCGGACAGCGACACTTCGTCATTGAAGCGCTGTCTGAGCGCCCGCGAGTTTGGAAGGCCGGTCATCGGGTCAGTCAGGGCCTTCGCTTCGGCTCGTTCATGGTGCAGGGCGTTTGCTATTGCATCCGAAGCGAGCTTTGCTACGGCTTCGACGACCCTCAGATGATCCGGCTCGTATGACGCCAGGTCTTTCGAGTAGAGCGTCAGGGCTCCGAAGATGGCCCCTTCTCTCGAAAGCGGCACGGAGGCTACCGTGCGATAGGGTTCATCCAGATCGACCTTCAGCGCGTCGAAGTCAAGCCTCGGATCGGAGTTATACAACGAGTGGCAATTCGCAACCACCCATCCGGTTATGCCGGCTCCAGCAGCTATCTTTCGACCCTTGAAGCGGTCAGCGTTGCGTCCCGATACCAGCACCGCTTCGAGTTCGGTCGAGCCCGGCTTTTGCAGGTAGAGCACGCAGGTCGTATAGCTTACAATATCCTGCAGCCTTGAAGAGAAGACCGCGAAGGTGTCGCGCAGGTCCAGGCTGGTCCCGATTGTCTGGGCGATGGCATAGAGGGTTATGACTTCGCGGTGCGTATTTCGAATGCTCTCGAAGGCTTGTCGTCCGTTGTCCTTGATAGAAGTCCTGAAGGTTTGAGAGTTCGGATGGTGGGGCCTGGCGTGAACATCCAGCTTCTGCCGGCGTATTTGCATCTCAAACTCGGGCAGGTTCTGGAGGAACGCGGTAACCACCTTCGGGTCGTACCTGGTGCCGCTGCTGCTCAGGAGCAGCTCGATAGCATCGTCTCTCGTCATCGCCTTGCGGTACTGGCGATCTTCGCGCACTGCGTCGAAACAGTCGACCACTGCAAGTATTCGAGCGGTGATCGGTATCGCGTCGCCCTTCAGCCCATCTGGATACCCCTGTCCATCCCAGCGCTCGTGATGATGCCTGACTACCGGCACGACAGGGTATGGAAACGTGACGCGCTCCAGTATCTCCGCGCCCACGATCGTGTGAACCTTCATCTTCTCGAATTCGGCCGGGGTAAGCCGACCCGGCTTGTTCAGGATATAGTCGGGCACGGCAAGCTTGCCGATGTCGTGAAGCATTGCCCCTGCTTTCAACGCCTCTATCTCGCCGTCGCTCAGCCCGAAGAGCCTGCCCAGCCCGATCGCGTAGATCTGAACGCGATGAACGTGGTCGTGGGTGACTTCATCCTTGGCGTCGATGGCGACGGCCAGGGCCTCAATCGTCCTCAGATGGAGATCGGCCATCTCTTCAGCGTGGTTGATGGACGTCTGAACCTTGTCGAGGTAATTCTTGTATGTCAGATAGGTGACCGCCAGCACCGGAACCGATATGATGAAAGCGTAGAACGAGACGACCGAGATGAGCTTGACTATCACGCAGGCGGCCACGCCTCCGGCAAAGTAAGACATCGAGGTCCACAGGAAAGACTCCTGCCATATCTTGATGAAGTTCCGCTTGTTTCGAAGAGCCTGCACCAGGCCCACGATTCCCGAGTTCAACACGTAGTGAATCAAGGCCAGCGTCTCTGCGGCTAGAATGAGCCGGCCCAAGTCGGACTGCTCGCTCAAGTCGCCAAACAAGAGATTCGCCACTGTTCCCGCGGCGAATACCGAGAGGCTCATCAAACCGATGTTGAACGGACCGACTTTCCTCCGATTCTGATAGTGAAGCGAGCAGATGGCCGCGTCCGCCCCCGCCATCACAATGGAAGGGAAGACTCCGTAGAGCAATATCGAGATGAATACGAAAGTGTCTGAGATTGTTATCGTGCTGGTTATCTTCGGAATGCGAAGATCGGTGCGCGATGCGACCAGAACCGCCACCAGCCCAAGCAGCACCCACTGCAGACTGATCCGCCCGGTGAGGGTGTCGAACAGGGCGTAGGCGAAGATTGACATCCCGACTACCGACACTACGTTTATGAGAACCCGGGAAGAGGAGCTATCCACCTTCAAGCTGTTAGTGTCCATACTCTCTCCGGAGCCGGCCCAACGCTTCTGCGGGTGCTAGCCACGCTCAAATAGAGCACCCCGTCTCTCCTCTGGTCTTTGCTGCGACGAATCCCTTGAAAGCTCTTGGTGCGGTCGTACCTGCCAGGTCCGCTTTTTCATCAATGCGTGTGCCAGAGACAGATCGGACAGACTATGGCCCGCTTTCCGGCTCTCCTTGCCTGGGGCACTCCTTTGCCTTGAGGATGTTCGAGGCTTTTGCACAAAGAGTTTAGGTCAGAATCCGAGGAGATCTGCGCCCCCTCGAGCAGTAAGAGGGGAGTTTCGCCCCGGCATAAGGCCACAGACCCGTGGTGTTATCCTTCGGTCATAATGACATAAACCGATCGGTCAATCCAAACGAATCCCATAAGTTGACCGGTTCGGTCCCCGGTCTCGTCATCCGACCACCGCAGAGGGCACAGCGCAGCCGTCGGCCGCAACCAAAACCTCTGCGTTCCTCCGCGTCCTGTGCCAGAGCAACGCAAGGGACACGCGGACATGGCAGACACGGGGAACACGGGGAACACAGGGGACAGAGGAGAGCAACGAAGGCGGAAAGGTGAGACTCTTTCCTTTGTTGTCCCTTTTCCCCTTTTCTCTTATCCCCGTGCTCCACGTGTCCCCCGTGCCCTCTGCGGCCATTCATTTAGGCGTCGAGGTCTCCCCTGCTGCTGCACTCGCGCCGGGGCCGTCCAACCGGTTAGAATGCGTCAACGTATGCGAATCACCGAGATCTACCGGAGCATTCAAGGCGAGTCGAGCTATGCCGGTCTGCCGTGCGTATTTGTTCGAACGACCGGATGCGATCTGCGCTGCAACTGGTGCGATTCGGAGTTCACTTTTACAGGCGGCTCGAATATGAGTCTCGATCAGATACAGGCCGAGGTCGAGAGGCTCGACTGCCGGCTGGTCGAACTGACGGGCGGAGAGCCGATGCTGCAGCACGATATCTACGAGCTGACTTCGCGGCTCGCGGAGGCCGGCCACACGGTGCTGATTGAGACCGGCGGCCATCGCGACATCTCGGCGTTGGACCCGCGAGTGATTCGAATAATGGATCTGAAGTGTCCCGCGTCGGGCGAGTGTGAGAAGAATCTGTGGTCTAACCTGGACCACCTGCGTTCGGTTGACGAAGTCAAGTTCGTGGTCGCTGACCGCGGGGACTACGAATGGGCGCTGGAAACGATTCGCCGGCACCGATTGGAAGAGCGAACGGGGCTTCTGCTCTCAACCGCGTACGGCGAGATCGCTCCTGCGCAAGTTGTTGAGTGGATGCTCGACGACAAGCTGCGAGCGCGCTTTCAGCTTCAACTTCACAAGTACATCTGGGATCCAAATGACCGCGCCAGATGACAGGGATGCGTGATGCGTGATGCGTGATGCGTGATGGGTAGGATCGAACGTTGCTGGTTTGTCATTCGTCATTTGACCTTCCTGGCTCATCACGCATCACGGATCA